>NZ_JBXAXZ010000005.1:0-98942 GCF_056782055.1 Dellaglioa sp. CoH-57-MRSF-16
ACATTTGATTTGTCGAAAATTTGTTCAGTTTTCAAAGATCTACTTGGTTGCTTTTGACAACTTTTATATCATATCAACCACGTCATGATTTGTCAAGAATTTTTTTGAATAAATATTCATTTCTTCTTGCCGTATCAATCAGCTTTATTAATATACCATCTGGTATACACCCTGTCAATACTTCATTACAGATAAATTTGATTTATTAATTATTACTTTATCAAAAAAGCGACTTAACCTCATCGAATTGATAAGTTTAAGTCGCTTTTTTGATAAAAGCTATTTAATAATGTCTAATCCACCCATGTATGGTTGAAGAACTTCCGGAATAGTTACCGACCCGTCTTCATTCTGATAATTTTCAAGAACTGCTGCTAGCGTACGACCAACTGCCAATCCTGAACCATTCAACGTGTGTACAAACTGTAATTTTCCATCATCATCCCTATATTGGATATGAGCCCTACGAGCCTGAAATGCTTCAGTATTAGAACAACTTGAAATTTCACGATACATATTTTGTGCAGGTAACCAAACCTCTAAATCATGTGTCATTGCTGCTGAGAATCCCATATCTCCCGTTGACAATGTTATCACATGATATGGTAACCCAAGTTTTTCCATAATTCTGCCTGCATCACTTGTCATTTTTTCTAGTTCTGCATATGAATCTTCTGGTTTAGTATATTTCACCATTTCAACTTTATTAAATTGATGCAATCTAATCAATCCACGTGTATCTCTTCCAGCGCTTCCTGCTTCAGATCTGAATGAGGGTGAGAGAGCTGTGAAATATACTGGTAATTTTTCTTCCGGAATAACTTCATCCCTGTAGTAATTAGTTAATGGTACTTCTGCTGTTGGAATTAACGTTAAATTTTCATTTGCGATTTGAAAAACGTCTTCCTTAAACTTCGGAAATTGACCAGTTCCGTACATTGACTCATCATTAACAATATATGGAGGAATAATCTCTGTATAACCATCAATTGCATGTTGATCAAGCATAAAATTGTATAAAGCACGTTCTAAACGAGCTCCCCATCCTTTATAGTATAGGAATCGACTGCCCGACACTTTAGCGCCACGTTCAAAATCTAAAATATCTAAATTTTCACCGATTTCCCAATGTGCTTTCGGCTCAAAATCAAAAGTTCTTGGTGTACCTACTTTTCTTAATTCAATGTTTGAATCTTCATCAGGACCTACTGGAATCGTTTTATTTGGCATATTTGGTAGTCGCGATGCCATATCTGTTACGTCTGCATCTAAAACCTTTAATTCTTCATCAAATGCTTTAATTTCATCTCCGACTTTTTTCATTTCTTCGATTTGAGCATCTGCATTTTCTTTATTTCGTTTTAATTGTGCAATAGCTTGCGATACATCGTTTCTTTTCTTTTTTAAAGTTTCGGTTTGAACAATAATATCCCTACGTTTACGATCCTTTTCAACCATTTCATCAATAATCTCTGGTTTTACCCCACGATTACCCAATTGTTCCTTAACTTCATCGACATTTTGACGAATCATTTTAATATCTAACATATTCTGTTCCTCCTTTTTTTGTATAAAAAAAGCCCACTCATCCACTAATTGGGACGAAAGGCTCATTTTCGCGGTACCACCCAAGTTCGACAAATAATCATTTGTCACACTCAAATAGATAACGGTCTCCCGTGTGGCATTACCCACCCACTTATTCACGCCGGATTTTCAGCTTCGTAATTTCCACCACCATTACGTCTCTTAAATGCCTACTTATAACGTTTTCCGTGTTTATTTATTACTTTAATAATAAGCGTTGTTTTATTAAATTGCAAGTTTAATTCTTACCCGCTTTATTAAGCAAATCGATATACTCTTCTAACGAAAGATGATGCTTAACTATATATTTCGCGTTACTTTTACCAACATAGCGGAAATGCCATGTTTCATAATCAATTTTAGTCGATTTTTCTTTATCTTTCGGGAATCTCAATATAAATCCATAATTTACCGCATGGTTGATTAACCATTTTTGACCCTTATCTGTTTCACTACTATTATCTAAATCATTATGTTTGGCATACCAATTTGATGACATCATATCGACTGCTAGTCCGGTGTGATGTTCGCTTGATCCTGGTTCTGCCACATACTCTTTTGTTAATTGTTTAGCCTGAGCAACTGACTTTCCCGAATTTTCATAGCTTTTAATTGAGTCTGCATAGACCTCTTTTTGGTAGCTAATTGATCGATAACCAGATACCAGTGACGCCTTATACCCGGCCTTATTTGCTGCTGATACAAAATCATTCAAAGCACTCTCAATTTTTGAATTTACAATAACATTTCCATCTATTTTCTGTTTAAAATCCAGTTCTTGCTTGAGTTTATGCTCTGAATTAACTAATATTAAATTCCAATCATTTGCCTTTACACCTTTAGGTAGCTCACTTTTTTGTGTGACTTTTACCGTTTTATGGCTAGGTGTCGTATTCGCTTTCTTACCGCATGCACCTATTAATAGTGCACACATCATTACTACCATCATCATCCATTTTCTTCTAGTCAAAATGTGCCTCATTTCTTTGATAAATCTACATCTTTTAATGGAATTAATTTTGTTTTATAGCGTATTTTATAATATGTGTACAAGATAACAAATAACGGAATGCTCATATAACTAACCGAGATTGCTTCCCAATCAAAATTTTTAAATGATTGAATATCTTGTCCAAGAATAACTAAAATACAAAGAACAAGCGCTAAAATAGGGCCCACTGGGAACCATTTTGCAGAGTACTTTAATTCTGACACTTCATGTCCTTGCGCTTTGAACGCTTTTCTAAATCTGTAATGTGAGATTGCAATTCCTAGCCAAGCGATGAATCCAGTTAACCCACTAGCACTCAGTAAAAAGACATACACTTTTGCTCCAAAAACACTTGCTAAAAATGTGAGTAATCCGATAAATGTTGTTCCCACTAGTGCTGCCATTGGAATACCACGACTATTCGTTTGTTTAAACTTTTTAGGAGCGTAACCCTGTTCCGCAAGTGAATGAAGCATTCGAGTTGATGCATACATTCCTGAATTTGCAGCTGAAAGTACAGATGTTAAGATAACTGCATTCATAACACTTGCTGCAGAGGCTAACCCAGCTCTTTGAAAGACCAATGTAAATGGACTAATTGAAATATCTGATGCGCTTGAGCCGAGTAAATCTGGACTTGTATACGGAATAATTGCTGCAATGATAAAAATAGCGAAAATATAGAATAGTAGAATCCGCCAAAACACTTGTTTAATTGCTTTTGGAATACTCTTTTCAGGCGTTTCTGATTCTCCCGCCGTAATACCGATTAATTCAGTTCCTTGGAAAGAGAAACCAGCGACGACGAATACACTTAGAATCATTGGAACACCACCAACAAATGGAGCTTTCTTCATTGTAAAGTTTTCAAGTCCCGTTGCATGGCCACCTAGAATACCAAATATAGTCAATACACCAACGATTAAGAAGACAATGACAGTCACCACTTTAATAATTGATAACCAATATTCTGTTTCACCAAATGATTTAACTGACAACGCATTAATTGAAAAAATAATAACTAACGAGATTGTACTAAAAATCCATCCTGGTACATCTGGCAACCAAAATTGCATAACCAAGGCAGCTGTACTAATATCAACAGCCAATGTAATTGCCCAGTTAAACCAGTAATTCCAACCCATTGCAAAACCCATCGCAGGATCAACAAATCGCGTTGAATAAACCGCAAACGACCCTGAAACTGGTAAATACGTTGCCATTTCACCTAAACTAGTCATTAAAAAGTAAACCATAATTCCAATGCCAATGTAAGCTAGTAACGCACCACCTGGCCCTGCCTTCGAAATTGCTGACCCACTCGCAACGAATAAGCCTGTTCCAATACTTCCACCCAAGGCAATCATTGATAAGTGTCTTGTTTTTAACTCTCGGTGCATACCTTCTTGTTCTGCCATATGAAATCCCCCCTATATATAGAGGAGCACTCGTGATTTTTAAAATTGAGAAAAGAAAAAGAGACCTTTTGTACAACACTATTACGCGTTATACAAAAAGACTCAGATTAATAGACTCAGTCAAATCGTTATAAGCGCCCCGTGATTACTATATAATCACGACAGTTTCTGACTTATTAAATCAGACCCCAGCAGTCACTAAATCTAAGTTAGCATCCACTTCGGCAGTTCACCCTTTCAGTTTAACTTCTTCAGCACTTAATTGCTTCATTAAACATACTTATGAAAACTGCATCCTCTTCTTTCGATAATTCTTACTATAATCAATTCACTGATATTTTGCAAGCTGTATCCTAATTTTCAGCTATATTAATTTCATCATGCAACTTTTCAATATCTGTTTCATTTTTTAAAAAAGCTTCATTTTCGATTGGAAAGTGTTGTTCAATCGAACTAAATGGCTGTAAACTCACAACCCCATTTTTTAAATGATAATCTAAAATATGTCCACCCATTTTATTTTCATCAGATAAAAAATGAATATGGAATCCCGCTGCACCAATTCCTTGAAATAACTCAGGTGTGAAATAGCCAATAGCTGTTCCATCAATATCTTCTTCTTCAAATTCCGATTGTTTGGCAGTTACCGCAGTTAATTCTGGATACGGTTTACTTTGTTTAGCAACAGATCGTGTACTCATTTTACTAAATGTTCCTTTAATAAGAACACTAAAAAATAAATTTTGGTAAGGATATAATTCAAGTAATTGCTCTTCTAAAACATTTCCTGCCACATTTTCAAATTGAATAGATGCGTCTGCTTGATTAAAATGGACTGTCGCAAATGGAACAAGAACGTCATCGCTAACTTGATTAATTTGACCTTTTGCAGTAATCTGGAAAGCCTTTCCGTCAATCACAATCATTTCGCCATCTAAATCACCAACAGTTCCAATTCCGTAATCACCATGTTTCAATAATTCTCCAACACTCAATGTGCCTTCGTACAAGCCTTCAATTAATGTTGCTAAGGTACCATGTTGATAAACCTTTTTTATATCTTGCATGTCGTTGACCTCTCTTGAAAATTATTTTAATATAATTGATCCATTAAAATTGATTGTCCTAATTCTTGATTATCTTTATAATCAACTGGTATATCAACAATAACAGGACCATTAGTTGCAAATGCTTCATCTAATGTTTTAGCTAAATCTTGTGCTTTTTCAACGCGTAAGCCTTTTGCACCAAAACTTTCCGCATATTTCACAAAATCCACTGCGCCAAAATTCACACCGGCAGATTGACCATATTTCATTTCTTCTTGGAATTTAACCATATCGTAGTGTCCATCATTCCAAATAATATGAACAATATTCAGATTCAAACGAACCGCTGTTTCCAAATCTTGGGCTGAAAACAAGAATCCACCATCTCCAGAAATTGAGACGATTTGTGTATTAGGTCGAACTAAGGCCGCTGAAATTGCCCAAGGTAACGCAACTCCTAATGTTTGCATCCCATTACTAAATAATAAATGACGTGGTTCATAACTTCTAAAATGTCGCGCGATCCAAATGTAGAAACTACCGACATCAACTGCTACCGTCATTTCATCTGAAACACGTTTTTGTAATTCTTGGATAATGCTTAATGGATGACTGGTTAATGTGTCACTTGTCACAACTGGCGCTTCATCCCTAGCCTGTAATTTTTCTTGTAAGCCATCTAAATACTCACGAGATTCAGATGCCATTTGATAGCCTTTCATATAGGGTAATAAAAATTCAAGTGTTTGCGCGATGTCGCCCACTAACTCTTTCTTTGGTTGGAAATTATGATCAATCTCTGAACGCATATCGTCAACAACAACAATATTAGCTGTTCCTTCTGCATTCCAGTTACGTGGTTCATATTCAATAGGATCATAGCCAATTGTAATAACTAAATCGCTCTTTTTAAGTAATTGATCCCCTGGTTGATTTCTGAATAAGCCCACACGACCAAAGAAATCACCGACTAATTCACGCGATATCACACCAGCGGCTTGAAATGTTTCCACAACAGGTAGATTCGTTGCTTCAACTAAATTACGAATAGCTTTTGTTACTTCTGGTGAAGATGCCCGCATTCCCACAAGTAAAACAGGTAATTTTGCTGCTTTAATTTCTTGTGCTAAAAGTGTACTTTCTACCGGGCTAGCGGGACCTAATTTAGGTGCCATTAAAGGCTGGATAACTTTTGTTTTCACTTCTGAATCTGTTACATCTTGGGGAATACTAACGAAACTTGCCCCTTGCTTTGCAGCCTCAGCTTCTTGGTAAGCATTAGCAATCACTTCTGAAATATTCTCAGGTTCTTGAACCTCTGCACTATATTTAGTGATTGGTTCAAATAATGCCGTGTTATTCATACTTTGATGCGTTAGTCTCGTTAAATCTGAACGTTTCACTTGACCAGAAATAGCAAGAACAGGATCACCTTCTGCCGTAGCCGTCACAACGCCTGTTGCCAAATTACTTGCACCAGGTCCGGAAGTCGTTAAAACAACCCCCGGTTTACCTGTAATACGACCAATCCCAGCAGCCATAAATGCTGCATTTTGTTCATGGCGCGTAATAATTAATTCTGGCGATTTAGAATTCGTCGGATGTTCCAATTTTTCAAAAACACGATCAATTTTTGCACCAGGAATACCAAATACATATTTCACATCATGATTTATTAAACTATCAACAATGGCATCTGCGCCGTAATATTTATTATCTGTCATTAGATTTCCTCCGAATTTGTTTTAGTAGTATCCATGATAGCATTTTCACAAATAAATGACTATGGTTTAAACTTACCAAATGTAAGCCTAAATAAAAAACCATTATTAACCCAGTTATGGTTAATAATGGTTTCGTTATTTATGATTTCCGGTTACATTTTCGACAATTTTTTGAATGATTAATTTACGTTGACCACTGATATCTTCTTCATTCCAATTAATTAAAGGAATTTCAGTTTCGTCAAACGTTGCTGCAATTAGTTGATAAACCGTTTGTGACTCTAAATAATTAGCCCAACGTTTATCCGCTTCAGCAAAAACACTATTAACGACGACGGTTGCTTTTTCTGTATCTTGTTTAAATTCACGAAATACACGATCAAAGAAACCGAAGTTTGGATAGGTTTCAATCTTTCCTTCCGAAGCCTCCACAATTTCTAATAAATTGATATCCTTAGCATCCCTTGCTAACGTAAAACCGCCATTATTACCTGAAACAGATTTCACAAGTCCCGCAACGACTAACTTACGCATAATTTTACGAAGATAAGTTTGTGAACCACCAAGACGAGCGTTGATTACTTGCGATGAAATTGGCACACCCTTATCCTGCGTTGCCAATAAAGAAATAATACACGCTGCTTGTTCAAATCCTTTTGTTAATTGCATAGTCAGCTACCCCCGGTTGATTAATTTTCAAATAGTTCTATATATACGAATAAAGGATAACATATGTCGTTGACAATTGGTATTGATTATTTTAAATCAACCGCATAAACAATTTCATTAATTAGAGCAGCAGGTTGAAAAAGGGATGAAACCGCTCTTTTTTCAACAAATTTAAAATTGGATTTTTTTAACACTTTGATAGATGCTTTATTTTCAATAGTTGTCACGCCAATTACACGTTCTAAATCTAACGCCTGAGCCATTGTTAAAAGTCCTTGAACTGCTTCAGTCATTATCCCTTGATTCTTAAAAATAGGATTTAGTGCATAGCCAACCTCTTTAACTACCAAACTAGGTTCTTGATTCTCATCAACTACTTCATATAAACCGATATTACCGACTACTTTTTGATTTCCTTTACACTCAATCGCAAATATACTTTGTTTTTGTAGCGTCGCAACGAACAAACTAGCTTCAGCCAATGAATTCACGGGTAAAAAGCCAGCCATTTGACCAACCGTTTCATCACAAGCATATTCATATATGTCATTTATGTCTGATGAGCATAACGGACGTACCACAAGCCGTTTCGTTTCATATTGATTCATTTTTTAGCCCTCAATTTTAAATTTATTCAGAATTTTTAGATATATAACGCGTGCAATGGCTATCCAAGTGACTGTTAAAAGAACAGCGCCTACCGTATCCGTCGGAAAGTGAGCTTGTAGATATACTCTTGAAATCATAATCATCATGATCCATATCGCTAATAAGCAGTTAATCAAAAATTGTTTACTATACTTAAATTCTACCAGCATAATACTCATTATCGTTAGACAAAATAATGCCACCCCGAACGTATGTCCACTGGGGAAACTGAATCCAGTAATTGATCCATGCCCCACTGGTCGAGGTCTCTGGACGCTACTTTTAATGAGCTTAATTAACAGTGCTCCAGTCATTATGGTCATCCCTGTCCAAATAGCGAGTACACCTCGTCGTAATTTATATAAAATAATCATCAAAATGACTGAATACAACCCTATCATCATCGGACTACTTAGCCAACTGATTATCTGCATCACTTGGTCTAGTTGCGCTGTAGGATGAAACCTAACAACTGCAATGATATTATTATCTATACCATGAATAAAATTATTTTTTGTTACTATTAATAACGTCAATATTGCGAATAGTCCACTGCCTATTATGACTACTCCATAAAGTTTATTCTTATTAATCATTACTCTAACCTCTTAATTACAGTCTATTTTATCCACATAATTTATCATATTTTTTAATTTGTTTAAAGTTAGTTACCAAAATCTTTAAGAATTCATACAGAAATCAAGCAAATGCTCAATTTTATGTAAGTTTATGGTAAAATAGGATATCTTTATAAATTTAGAAAAGAGTTGAAAATAAATAATGAATACGCTACTACTTATGCTTGCCGCTGGTCTTGTGGCAGGTGCTCTAGGATCTATCTTAGGATTAGGTGGCGGCATCATTGTCACCCCGGTCTTAACTTTAATGATGGGATTAGATATTAAATACGCTATTGGTGCTAGTATCATTGCCGTTATCGCAACGAGTTCTGGTGCTACAATTGCATTTCTAAAAGATGACGTTTTAAATTTGAGGGTCGCCATGTTTTTAGAAATCGCAACGACAATTGGTGCGATTTGTGGAGCACTCTTAACAGGAGTCTTTAATACATCCTTTCTCTTCATTTTATTCGGTGCTTTTTTGCTACTTTCTGTCTACAACATGCTTAAAAAAATTTTTGTAGGTGAAGAAGTTTTAAAATCAGCTGAACCTGATTATTTATCTACCAAATTTAAACTGAATAGTTCGTACTATGATAAACAACTAAAAAAACAAGTTGATTATCAAGTCGAAAATGTTCCAGGTGGGATGGCGATTATGCTTGGTGCTGGAGTTGCTAGTGGACTACTAGGAATCGGATCTGGTATTTTCAAAGTTATGGCAATGGATACTGCAATGAAAATGCCGTTGAAACCATCAAGTTCAACAAGTAACTTAATGATGGGTGTCACCGCTGCCGCAAGTGCGACCGTCTACTTTTTCAATGGTTCAATTAGACCTGATATTGCGGTTCCATTAGCGCTAGGAATTTTAGTTGGTTCATCAATTGGTTCGCGTGCAATGCAATACCTACCCGCAAAAATAATTCGCCTCATTTTTGTACCTGTACTATTGTATGTCAGCATTCAGATGATTCTAAAAGGATTCGGGGTATCTATCTAATGATGAATGAAAAAAATAACACATCAGCCGAAATGGCAAAAATTGAATTAATGATTGGTCAAATACTAAGAATTGGCGTTTTCATTTCTGCGATAATTATGATTATTGGTCTTATCCTATCCTTAGTTACAGGTTCAACAGGCTATCAAGGTAATACATTTCCAACTTCATTTTCTGCTATCATTTCTGGAATTGTCGCACTTAAACCTTACGCAATTATGATGCTTGGGCTATTTTGCTTAATACTAACACCAATTCTTCGTGTCGTTATTTCAATTTATGCTTTCTACAAAGAAAAAGATTATCTGTACGTTAAAATTACCGTCATCGTTTTAGTCATTTTAATTGCTGGCTTTTTTATTGGCGAACATTAATTAATAAAGGGGAACATTTCAATGTCAAGTCGTCGAGAAAACTATCATAAAGAACAACTACTACACCAAGAAACAACTAATCACCTGCCTTTACCAAAACGCGAAAGAAAAAATAAAAAGCAAAACAAGAAACGTCGTCGCTTAATTTGGTTAATCATTATAATAATCGCTGCTATCTGCGGTGGCGTTTATGCCTACCATAAATACTCAAACGCTAAAAATGCAGCTGATAAAATCTATACTTCTACTAAAATTGCTAAAACTAGAAATGTCGCAGCGGTTTTGGAAAAGGACCATCCTATTTCGATTTTACTTTTAGGTTCTGATGATGGTGCCTTGGGTCGTGCTAAAACTGGTGGCCGAACGGATACTTTAATCGTTGCCACACTTAACCCTAAAACAGAATCAATGACCTTAATCAGTTTACCGCGTGATACTGAAGTTGCGGTTTCAGACCATGAATCAGATTTTCCAAGTAAGATAAACGCTGCCTATGCTTATGGTGGTGCTGCAACTGCCGTTAAAACTGTTGAAAAATATTTCAATGTACCCATTGATTTCTACGCAACAATCAACATGGGCGGTTTAGAATCACTAGTTGATGCTGTTGACGGTGTTGACGTTAATCCACCACTATCTTTTTCTTATAATGGTGCCAGCTTCAAAAAAGGCGTTAAAACTCATGTCAACGGTAAACAAGCCCTTTCGTATGCCCGCATGAGATATGATGATCCTCTTGGCGATTACGGTCGACAAAAACGCCAACGTCAGATTATTATGGCAGTGGCTTTAAAAAGTACACAACTTCAAAATTTATTAGACGATAAATTTTTAAATACAATGTCATCTCAAATGAAAACTGATTTAACATTCAATGATCTTACCGTCTTAGGTACCAATTATCGTAAGGCAACACATCATTCACATTCAGATTATCTACAAGGTACAGGAACAATGGTCAATGGAGAAGCTTTTGAAATTGCCAGCGAAACTGAAAAACAACGTATCACTGATAAATTACGTTCCACACTTGGCTTGGTTCCAGCTAAAACTGGAAATACTTTAACAGCCGATACAAAAATTAATACAACTCGTGAATAGTTAAAAGTAGGCCGTCAATCGGGGATTGACGGCCTACTTTTTTGCATAAAAAAACAACTCACCTAAATGGCAAGTTGTTTAGATTTTAAATTAGTCTTTGTTTACGTTTACTGCTTGTGGTCCACGGTCACTATCTTCAACGTCAAAAGTTACTTTTTGACCTTCGTCTAATGTTTTAAAACCGTCACCTTGAATAGCTGAGAAATGTACGAATACATCACTACCATCTTCGCGAGTAATGAAACCAAAACCTTTATCTGCGTTAAACCATTTTACTGTACCTTGTTCCATGAATAAAATCCTCCTTGTGTCTATGTGACACGTTTTATTTATGACTCTCAAATCGTCCCAGTTGATATCGTTTCCGAAGACACTCATCAACTTCATTTGATTTGAAAAGCCACCTAAATTATATCACGTCTAATTGTAAAAACAAATTCTAAAATAGCGCTTTTATTTAGTTGTTTTCATCTTCAAGTGGTAACGCTAAATCATCATTTTCTTCCAGATTATATGGCTGGTATTTACCCATTAAATATCCTTGAATCATTTGAATAACTTCATAACGATCACTACCTGATAAAATTTTATCGCGGTATAAAAGTGTTGCCGTCCGTGCGAATAAATCTTCAAGATCAATCAATTCATCGTTAGTTTGACCAACTAAAAAATCAATTGAAACATGAAAGAATTCGGCCAACTTTCTGACTTCAAGATATGAGGGTGTATTAATACCACGCTCCCAACTACCAATCTGCGGGCCAGAATTCAAGTTATGATTCGATTTTTGAGACTGATTTAATCCAACAGCTAATTGAGTTAGCGTTAATCCACTACCTCTGCGCAATGCTTTTAATCTTTCCGGAAACATCAACAACACCTCCTTTAGATAAGCATACCTCTTTTTTAAAAAAAGGGTAGGTTTTTAACCAAATAAACCGCCAATATAATAAGTTACAGCCATTGTTACTAATCCAACAAAAACATTTCTTACCATGGCATGTCTAATATTATTACGCCCTAATATCCCGCTTACTGCCCCTGTTAAAAGTAAAGCTAAAGCAACGCCAATAACCGTCAGTGGAATCATAAACTCAGTTGGGAGTATCGCTATTAATAATAATGGAACTAGCGAGCCAACTACAAAGGATGTCATTGAGGACATCGCTGCGTGCCACGGATTTAAGTACTCA
The DNA here is from genome assembly GCF_056782055.1 of Dellaglioa sp. CoH-57-MRSF-16. The sequence continues at coordinate 12,378 of NZ_JBXAXZ010000005.1, forward strand.
CCGACATCAATATTGTTAACTTCTTTACAGTAATTTTCTAGTTCATTTTGAGACATTAGTTCATTGACCACATCCGTTGCGACCATCCGCGAGAATCCCTTTGCTTGGTAGATATTAATTAATCGTTCAATTTCAAATTCACGATTTTCTTTTAACTTTTTTGCAGCTGAATGGATAATCGATTTTTGTGTATCCCTTTGTGCAGAAACTGAGACGTATTCACCACCAGCCATTGAGAACGCTCCCGCAAACATACCAGCAAGTCCAGCTAAGACAAGATAGTACTTACCTTGACTAGCACCGGCCATCCCCAGAATAACGCCTGCAACTGAGATGATGCCATCATTAGCACCTAATACCCCTGCTCTTAAAATATTTAATTTCGTTGATAAAGCCATTCCTACTTTTAATGCACGACTATTCATCAAATGATTCACTCCATTTCCAATCATTTAAGTATAAGCTAATTGGGAACGATTATCAGTCGGGTTTATTAATTTCGTTAAGGAACATGATTGCCTTATCTTAAATGGGACACAATCTTACCATAGATAAAGACTGACTACTAGAAATCGAAAGGACCTGCATTTCAACCCATTATAGGATATACTTAAAGCAATTGTTCGAAAGAGGTGAATCAAATGTCTGACTCAAAAAAATACCCAATTAGTCCCTATTTTGAAATTAAAAATAATCATCCTTGGTACCTTGATGCCGAAATTGATGACTTATCACTTTATAATCAAAACTTTAAGGTTGTCTTACAAACAATAACTAAAAATGAAAATATTAATAAAGGGTGGCGCGATGAGGATTTAGAATCTAACATTCAGTTACTCCTTCTTATTGATTACGAAGAACTTGAAGTTTGGAAATATCCCGTCGATTTGTCATTTGATAAATTATCTTTAAAGGAAGATGTTGTATCATTCAATGAAAATAGTCGTATTGCACTTTATTTTGAAGATGATCAAGCTGTGATGCGAAAACTCGGCTACCTACCAAAAGAGGATACATTACAGGTCCATAATATTATGGCAGGCCTACCACATTATAAAATTGCCACTTATTTGACAGGCGGTCCTTATAAGAAATTAACGTTCGAAGACGACGAACTTCAAATTGATAATGGTTTTGAAGAATTTCGTTTAAATATTTTAATCTACTAAAAAAACATTCTCAATGAGAATGTTTTTTTGATTACTTATTTTTACTTTTTTTATTAAAAATTGATTTAACTGATCGTTTTAAAACATCGCCCATTCCAAGTGATTGAACCATATGAGCTGGATCAACATAGTTACGCATTGCACGTAACACCATTTTTGGTTTTTTAGACGCAAAAGTAAATGTCCCATTCTTCTTCGTTTTAATTGCATATCTCGGAATCCATCGTCCTTTAAACATCACAGACGCGATAACTTGATCAACTTCATCCCATGGAATTTGGATAAACTTGCGTGCATCACGGTCATTATAAAATTCAAACCCTTTATCGCCAATCATGATTTTACCATAATCAGTTAAACCTGTGAAAGCAGTTGCATCGATTGTTAAGTCTACCTTTGTATTAATTGACTGGACCATAGTATTTCGACTCCAATGTTTTTTGACGTTATCTTATTATACCTTAATTAATTGCATTGAACCATATAAAAAAACCCAGGAAAATTCCTGAGTTTTTTTGAAATTTTATAAAATTCCAAGTACGTGTCCACCGATACCAACTATGAATAAACCTAGAATGATAAGAATTGGTGAAACTTTTTTCTTAAGTAACCACATACAGAAGAATGTTAATAATAATGCTGCTAAACCTGGAATTAATTGATCCAAGTTATTTTGTAATGTTGTTACTTTATTTGGTGAAAGAGCTAAACCGTCGCTAGCTTGTTGCATAGCTGTTTGCATGCCTTTTCCACCTTGGAGTTTATCAAAATCAATATAAGCACCTTTATCCAACTTAACTGTTGAAATAACTGGCGTAAATTTGATTGAAACCCAACGTTCTACTAATGCGGCTAAAACGAACATTCCCAGTACCGAAGCACCTTTAGTAACATCTTGTAATAAGCCACCTGACATATCTTCAGAAATCTTAGAACCAGCTCTATAACCGAATTCTTGTGTATACCACATGAATCCCATACGGATGATATTCCAAGCTACGAAGAAAATGATTGGTCCCATAATGTTACCACCCATAGCCAATGAAGCACCTAAAGCACCTAACATTGGACGAACAGTAAACCAGAATACGGGATCACCGACACCAGCCAAAGGACCCATCATACCAACTTTAACACCTTGAATTGCAACATCATCAATAGGGGCACCATTAGCACGTTCTTCTTCAAGTGCTAATGTAACACCAAGGATTGGTGAAGCAAGATAAGGATGAGTGTTAAAGAATTCCATGTGTCGTTTCATTGCTGACGTACGTTCTTCTTTAGTTTTGTATAATTTTTTAATTGCTGGAATCATTGAGAATGTCCAACCACCATTTTGCATACGTTCGTAGTTCCATGAACCTTGAATAAACGTTGAACGCCATGCTACAGCCAATCGATCTTTTTTAGTTAATTCAATTTTATCTGCCATAATATATTCCTCCTTCTTCCAGTTTAATAATCGTTTAGAATTTCGCCAAGTGGATCACCGGTATTATTGCCACCGCCACCATTTGATGAACCACCCATTTTTGAAAGGTTCAAGTAAATAAGAGCAAGAGCAACACCGATAGCACCAATAGCGATCAATGTTAATTGAGTAATAGCTGCGACTACGAAACCAAGAATAAAGAATGGCCATACTTCTTTTGTAGCCATCATGTTAATAACAAGTGCATAACCAACGGCAACAACCATACCACCACCAATAGCCATACCATCTGTTAACCATGCGGGCATTGATTCAAGGAAACCTTTAACTGTTTCAGCTGGAATAAAGAGCAATGCTCCGGCTGGAATAGCAATACGGATACCTTGCATACCAATAGCAAGAACATGCCATATTTCTAGCTTACGGATATTACCTTGTTCTGCTGCTGCATCCATTGCATGAACAATAGGAACAGCAAGTGTACGAACAACCATTGTTAAGAATAATCCGGCAACGGCAAGGGGAACGGCGATAGCGATAGCTGATCCAACACCTTTAATCCCTTGTCCACCTAATACTAAAATAATTGCTGATGCAACTGAAGCAAGTGCAGCATCGGGTGCAATAGCTGCCCCGACATTAGCCCAACCAAGTGCGATCATTTGAAGTGTACCACCTAAAACAATTCCGGCGGTTAAATTACCGGTTACTAACCCGATTAATGTACATGCCACTAGTGGTTGATGGAATTGGAATTCATCTAAAATTCCACCCATACCAGCTAGAAAGGCAATAATTACTACTAAAATCATTGATATAGCTGACATAATAAGCCTCCTAAATTAATTTTCTTTTATTGTGTTGTTTAAGCTTTTGCTAATTCACCTTTAGCTTTTTTGAGAATGTTAGCCATATTCTCTTTTGAATCGTTAGGTACTTTACGGACATCAAATTTAACGCCCTTATCTTCTAGTTTTTCAAAAGTATCAACATCGTCTTGTCCCATTGATAATACGTTGTTAACAACTACTTTACCAACTGAATGAGCCATTGAACCAAGGTTAACTTCGTCAAATTTCATTCCGCCTTCAATTGCTGTTAACACATCTTGTGGACTTTCAAAAAGAAGTAATGCTTTCATTCCACCAAAACGAGGGTCTTTTGAAACTTCAATCATCTTAGCAATTGGCACAACATGTGCAATAATACCAGGTGGTGAAGCTTGTTCAATTAAGTTTTTACGAAGTGTATCCTTAGCAACATTATCAGAAACAACGATAATACGGTCAGGCTTAACTGATTTAGACCATGCTGTAGCAACTTGTCCATGCAATAAACGTGAATCAATACGTGTTAAAACGTATTTAATTTTACCATCACCGATTACAGTTCCTTCAGGAATTGAACCAGTAGGTTTGTTTGTTGCAACAACAGCTGCTTCTTTTGGTGCTAAATCTTCTGGCTTAATCTTAACGCCACCTTTTGCTTCGCTTAGAATACTTGCAGCAATTTCTTGTGCAGAATCCATTGACAAGCGTGCTGCGTAGGCTTCAATTAACATTGGTAAGTTTAAACCTGTAACAATTGCCCATTTATCTTTATGAGCGTCAAGCAAACCGTTTGCTTGATTAAATGGTGATCCACCCCATAAATCAACTAAGAATAAGACTTCTTCAGGATCATCAAAAGTAGCAATTGCTGCTTCAAGATGAGCTTTTAAATCGTCTGGTCCTTCGTTTGGCATGAAAGTTACAGCTTGAACATTTTCTTGTTCACCAAAAATCATTGAACCGGATTGCATGATGCCTTCGGAAAATTTACCGTGACTTGCAATTACAATTCCAACCATTTTAAAACCTCCTAAATTTTTATCAGATTACTGTAAGAACTCCGGAAAAACGCTTACATTTATAATATAAAAACACGCAAAAATTATTTCAAAAACAACTTAAGCATTTTGCTTTTGTTCCTAGGTAATCTGATTTAATTTTAAAATGTTACGAAACACTTAAAAATAATATCGTTTCCATAACGTCTATGTTGTTAAGTATAGCACAACGATTACGAATTACTATTAAAAATATTAATTTGTATTCGCTTACAATTATACCATTTAATCGTATAGATATTAGTTATCAACCTATATGATGGGTTTTTTTACGTTTCCATAGCTTGTTTCATTCAACAAAATCTTATCTATACCAATTTATAAAAAAAGTTTTGTTATATACAATGCTATTTTATTTTTTTAACACAAAGTGGTATTGAAATTGCTTAAAATATTTTCTTATTCTTTTCATTGATTAAAAAAAGACCTCATTGAAATGAGATCTTCGAATTATTAAACTTCAACAACTTGATTAATAGACAGCAAATACAGATATTTATGCGCAACTTTCAACCCAGTCATATTCTCTAGTGCTTCGCCATATAAGTTCAATTGGCCACGATAACGTGCTGTCAATTTTTCTATTTCTTCTATTGTATTGTCTTTAGAAACTTTATCAGTCTTATAATCAAATACCACCAACGTATTATCTTTTACAAAATAACCATCGATAATTCCATGGATCAAAACTTTTTCCTTATTTGACTCAACCTTTTGAAATAGCTCATTGGCAGGTAGTAACATTGAGAATGGCGCTTCACGTTGTACATCGTTACCTATAGTTAGAATTTCTTTGCCTAAATCCGTTTGAAAGAAATTGGCAATGTGTTGTCCATTAATTAACGTAGCAACTTCTTTAGTGACTACTTTTGCCGTCACTAATTGCTCAATTTTAGCTTGGATTATCGCTAAAGTTATCTCACTAGTTAAATCTAATTCTTGTAAAATGAGATGAGTTGCACTCCCAATATCACTTCCCATTGGTGCTGCAACTCCCTGCATAAATTTCGGTACAGCAAGTTCACTCGTAACGTATCGGTTGCCTTGTCCTTCAATACTCAACTGATTCATTTCGCGATTAGCTGGATCATCGAATAGACGTTTTACTTCCGATACAGCTTGGTAAGCAGTTGTTTTAGTTAAATTATCGAATGGATACTGAAAATTTAAGACTTGATCAATTTGATTAACATCAATATCCTCAAACGTCTCAGGCATCTCACCCGTGATTGTTTCTAACCAATCCGTCTGAGAAACTTCTTCACTCACTTTACTCATCTGGTTCAGGTCGGTTTTTTGATAAAATTTAACGCTAAATTGCGTTTCATCATCACTTAATAGTAGTGATGATGTTGCTGGATCCAATAATAGTGACATATCAAAAGTAGGATGACGAACTAGCGCCATACCAATCCAATCCATGAAATTTTTAATACCACTTCGAGCTGTTGCATTTAAAACTAATTGTTGGCTTTGAAATGCCTTTTGCCAATGATTAATTGCCGTTTTTTTATTTGTGTAAGCCCCCACAATAAATAATCGTTGTTCCGCACGCGTTAAGGCTACGTACAGTAATCGCATTTCTTCCGCTTCTGATTTTGCAATAGCAGCTGATTTTACAATTGTTTTTTGTAGCGTATCTTCCATCGTCCGATTTTCAGGATTTAAATAGGTTATTCCTAATCCAGCCTGATCATCAATTAAATAAGGTTTTCGCATCGCCATTTGATTAAACTGGTGTGTCGCGTCAACCAAGAAGACCATTGGAAATTCAAGTCCCTTACTACCATGAATTGTCATGACTGACACTGCATTTGCGACATTTTGTACAGGTGCTTCTGCTAAATCCTTATCGCGTTCCTGCATTTTTTCAATGAAGCGCACAAACTGGAATAAACCTTTAAAACTACTATTTTCGTAAGCGTGAGCTCGGTTATACAACGCATGTAAATTGGCTTGGCGCTGACTTCCAGCTGGCATCCCCCCGACATAATCAAGAAATCCAGTATCCTGATAAATCTGCCAAATTAAGGTCGCAATTTGATTTTCATGCGCGATTTCACGAAAGCCCGAAAGTTGTGTTAAGAAACGTTCAATTTTATTATACAGTGTTTTTGCGAAGCTACCTGCTTTAAACGTATCAAAATTTTGATAAAAAGTTAACACCGCTTGATAGTAATCATCTGTTCGGTTGCCAATCCGTAAATAGGCCAGTTGATTTTCATCTAATCCAACAATTGGCGACCGTAGGACACTTACCAATGGAATATCTTGATAGGGATTATCAATAATTCGTAATAATGACATCATAATTCTGATTTCAGTTGTTTGGAAATAGCTCTCCGCATCATTCACAACGACTGGAATACCCATTTTTTTAAATTGGTCAATAATCACCAAATTATTTTTACGAGTTGGGACTAGTAATGCAATATCTCGGTATTCAACGGGACGTTTTTCTGATTTATCACGGTCAAAAATCTCTGTTTCATCTACGATTAACGCTTGAATCCGTTGACCAATTAAAGCAATTTGGCCTTCCGATTTACCATCAATTTCAAACTGATCATTCGTTGCTTCACTATCATCATCCGGTCTTTCTGCAGATTCAGGTTCATCAGATTCGTAAATCAGCACTTCTGCTTTTTGCTCAATATCTGGGTAGTAGTTTGCCCCAAAAACCAATTTAGCATCATTATCATAAGCCATTTGTCCAACGGTTTCATCCATAATCTGGGTAAAAATTAAGTTAGTCACATCTGTTACATTCTTCACAGAACGAAAATTTTCAGCTAAGATAATTCGATTTCCATTACTGTCAGTTTCTTTATAAGCTTGGTATTTACTTAAAAACAAACTAGGATCAGCCAGCCTAAAACCATATATTGACTGCTTTACATCCCCCACCATAAACATATTACCGGGATTAGTCGTGGTTACCCTTGTCAAAATAGCTTCTTGTAGTTGATTAGTATCCTGATACTCATCTACCAGAACTTCTTCATATTTTCCTTGTAGAGCAGCTTGTGTTTGCTCGGAAGATTCAGAATCACTCGCTAAAATGTCCAGTGCTAAATGCTCCAAATCATTAAAATCAAGTATATGTCTTTGACGTTTCTCTTTGGTGAAGGCATCACTAAATAAGCCAATCACACTGACTAATTTTTCAACTAATTTCTTAGATTCTGTCATGATATGCAGTGTTTCTGTTTCATTTAAAACAAAAAATTGTTCTGATAAGTTAGCTAAACGTTTTTTTATTCCAGCTTTTAATTCTTTAATTTGATCCTTAGCAACAGCTTGGTCATCTTCTAAATTTTTAGCTGGCACACTAGGCGCACGTTTCAATTCGTACCCACGAATATTATCGCGAATTTGATTCCAAGAACCATCGTTTTCAACAGATTGGACAACAGCTAACAACATCTGACTTTCTTCTTCAGTCACTGCTTGATGTTTCTCTAACCCAAATTGAATTGATAGTTCTAGAGCCGTTTTTAAATCGGCCTGGATTTGCGTTAAATTTGCTTGAACTAATGGCTTAATACTCTTTTGGTAAAACGAACTACTGATTAAATTATCGCCAACATCATAAGTTGCTGCCAAACTAGCCAACCAACCGGTAGGATCTGGTTTCGAACTCGCAAATGTAAATAGGCTAAAAACCAACTCAGATAAACCATCATCATTTCGATCATTTGAAAAATTTTGTGTTAATCTCTCAAAGTCGACATCGTCTTTGGCATACAACATTTCCCGGACGTCTTCCCAGACACTCTCTCTTAATAAAGCCGCCTCAGTCATATCTGTTAACATTCTAAAAACGGGATCCAAATCAATCACATAATAGTAGCGTTTAATTAATTGGAGACAAAATGCATCAAATGTACTAATATTTGCAACTGGCAAGCGCATTAATTGATCCATTAAATGTTGTTTTTGTTCATGATTGTCTGCTTCATTGATTGCCTTTTGAAGTGCCACCTGAATCCGTTGACGCATTTCTTTAGCTGCAGCGTCTGTAAACGTAACAACTAATAAGTCATCAATAGCTGTTCCCGTTAATATTTTTTGAATGACGCGTTCAACTAAAACTCGTGTTTTACCGGAACCGGCAGAGGCTGATACAAGAATATTAGTCCCACTTTCATCGATAGCACGTTGTTGATTTGGTGTAAATGTAAACTTACTCATTACTGTCGGCCTCCCCGTCTATAATCCGTTTTTCAATTTCTTCCCAGCTTAATTTACTTATTTCATGGTAATTATTTTCGGGTAACATCGCATCAAATTGGAATATTGATTTATATGGTGAATATTGTAGGGCTGTTTTTTTAGCGTTCCATCTAGCCGGACTTAAATCGATTATCCCTTCGAAAATATCTGTTGCCGCATCAATAATTAATTGTTTATTGTGTACCAACAAGAAATCTAAATCTGATTGTGAAATCAATTTTTTTGAACGAGCTGATGGTGATGTGAACCCTTTTTTCGTTTTTCTAAATGGATAGATTAATGAAAACCCTGTTGATTCGTCTTCAAAATCAGTATCTAAATGGCTCAGTAACTGCTCATCTTCCAATAATAGCCCATCCATTTGGTTTGCTTTCAACAACGTATTATCCAATCCTTTTTTCTGTACATCTTCAATTTTCAGCTTAGGATTTTGTAAGTGCATGTAAACTGCACCAGCTGCCGAAGTTTTCAGTCCAGTATTTGGTGCAATTACCTCTGCATTCTCAATCAATGCTTGCAAGTAAGTTAACATTTGCATTGATAATCCATAGAAAGCATCACTAAAATCAAACTTTCGAATCCCTGATTTGTAATCGACGATTCCAAGATATTGTTTTGAATCAACCTTCATATAATCAATTCGATCAATTTTACCGCGGACTTTAACTGAATGGCCGCCAGGTAACTTATAAGCTAGGGCTTTCAAACCTGACTCAGCACCGACATGACCAAATAAAACTTCTGTTTTCAGTGGCTTCATCTTTGTTTGTTGCCCTTGTTGCCACATGGCATGCGTCACTTGTTTTAATAGAAGACTTAATTGTTTAGCAATATAGCCCATTCGACTTGAACTACCAAGAATTTGGAACTGAGGTAACTCGCGCATATCTTTTAAAATTACATTCAAATATTCATCTAGTTGTTCTTTGGGTACATTGGCATAGACTTGGTTTGATTCAGTCACAACTTTCATCAACTCATCCAACCCCATATGGAAAAACTCACCAGTACTTGCAGGAGACAGCTCGAAAATGTCTCGTTCTTTCAATTTCAACCCATATTGTAAAAAATATTCAAATGGATTACGATAGAAAGTTTCTAGTTTTGAAATTGAAGTATTCATTTGTGTTCCATATAAATCAGTTATAATTTCCGGCGTCAACTTAACCGGTATATTTTTATACGCTAAGCTTCCTAATAATTGTTTCGTTAATGGTCCCATTTCTGGGTCAGCCGACAGTTGACGTAACACATACAACCAAGCACTAGGCATGGATACTGCAGTTGTTTTGGCAAGTCGACTAGCTACAACCAATGATGATAATGTACTACGTTTTGTTCCGATAAAATCAAGGACTGATTGTTCTGTTAATTCAGGATTAGCAGCTAAATGTTGAACTGATAAATTGAAGTGTTCTTTAATCATCATTAAATAAGGCGATGGATTTAAATTCTTTTCGCCATCGTTGCCACTTGGATATGAAAAAATCAATTGTTCGCGTGGTCCTAAAAATCCGAGATAATTCAAAAAGGGTTCAGCGGCCATTTGACTAATAGCCGAATCGGCTAAGTATTGATCATCAGTTAATAGATTAGCCATTTTCGCCCGATCATCATCTGTTAATAATTGTGTCTGACTAACTTGTTCTGGCATCACCATATCAGTTGATCCAATCATAAAGGTAATCTTTCGGTTGTTCATTTGAACCATCCCTGATTCAGAAATAACGACCTGATCTAATGTTGATGGCACTTGTGAGTAACTTGCCCCTTCAAATCCCGCTTGAATCAAGGCCATGAAGTCAGCGGTATTGAACATTTTAGTTCCCAATGTTTCAACATATTCATCTAACATCCCAACAAATGTTTGCCAAGTTTGTTCTGGTTCTTCTGATTGTGAGATGTTTCCAGCAGCTAAATAGCGGTCTCGCCAACTTAACAAGCGTTGTGTCACACCTTGTTCAACAAGAAACTGATAAATTAGCTTTGCCCCCTCTTCACCGGTTGTCGCCTGATCTAGTTGATTGAAGAATCCTGGTAAAACGTCTTTAACAAAATGTCTAATTTGATTAATTTGTACTGTGATACTTTGGTCCTTATCCGTCTGTTGCTCATCTGCATCCGTAAAATCAAACCGGTAGAACGTCCAATCATCTTCACGTAGCCACTGAGAACCAGAAAAACCGTATTTTAAAACCATATTTTCTGTTAAATCAACAGCACTACGGTACTGTTCAATTGGCATAGCATGATTTTCTATTTGTGGTATTAATAATTCAGTTTTTAATAAGCGCATCATTGCGCCATATTGATAATGCTTTTCTTTCACCTCAAATAACGCTGCCAGTAACTCGACTAAGGGATGGTCAGCCATTGCGTGTTGTAAATCGTTAAAATAAGGTATTTTAAATTCTTTAAAAACCGGTGGAATAACCGTTTCGTAGCTATCTAAATGCCGCGTTAAAATCATAAAATCTCGATAACGATACTCCTTAGTTGCAACTAACTGGCGAATTTTTGTCGCCACTTGTCGAATTTCAATATACCGACTATCGGCTTCAAAAAGTTGAATAGAATCTGAATTTTCTAACCTTTCTGATTTTGTTTTAACTAACCGTCTAGAGTCAATCCAAAAATCTTCCAGACGAGATAAGTCGGGATTCTGGTTAACTTTGGTTTCAGCATAACTATCCGTTAGCACTGGAATCTGAGCTTGATGTGCTTTTTCAATCAAATTAACATACATCCGGCTTGATTTATAAAATAAGTCAGATTTTTCAGCAACTTCATGTGCATTGCCTTTATCTAAGACTAAGCCAATTGTAATCTGTTTCGCACCCTTAATCAGTGCGTTCACGAGCTCCTGCTCTTGTGCTGTAAATTGAGAAAAATGGTCAATATAAAAATAACTCGTCTTCAAAACGTCATCTGTTAAATAACGACTCAACTCTGCTAATAAATCATTATTTTCAATATATCGGTCAGCCATCGCAGCATCAAATGCGCGATAGATAATTTGTAAATCATCTAATTTAGCACCTAAGTCCCCAGTCGTTGGGAAAGATTCAGCAATCCGAGTTAAATCATCAACTGTCACACAACCAACTTTTAATTCTTTCAGTTGGCTGACTAGTTGTGAAATAAACCCAGTTTGGGTCCTTTCACCACGAAATATTGTTAATTCATCTTCATGTTCCGAAATTAATTGATAAACTAACATATTTAATCCAGACTGAGATAAACGAGGAATCTGATAATAGGGTGTATTCTTCAAAAAGAACCAAGCTAATCGAGTAAACGAAAAGACTTGGACGTTCGATTGTGCAAAAATATTTTGTTCGACAAGTTTGTCTTTACCTAATGCTTCAAGGATACTAACTTCTGCTTCGAACTTAATATGATTGGGAACAAGATAAAAAAAAGATGCCGTTGAATCAGTCGTTTGCGCTGCTTTTAATTGTGCAACAAGGCTTGCTTGATGGTCTTTACTAGCTTTTCCTAGGACAAATTTTAAACTCATTTTAACTCCCCTTTTCATACCGCTAACTCGTTATCATTACCTAATAATATACCATATTTAGCTGTTATATTTTTTTAAGAACACATAAAAACCGCTGGACAAATCACAAAGGTGATTTAACCAGCGGTTCATTTTAATTTAATCTTTTTCTGTAAATAGTTTATCAACTGAGCGATTCTTATGAATTAAATCAATTGCTTGGCCAAACAAGTCGGCAACTGATAAGCGCACAAGTTTATCGAGCTTGTCAGCTTCTGGAACAACGATACTATCTGTTACAATCACTTGTTTAATATTGTCATCAGATAAAGCTTCAATCGCACCTTTTGACATCACAGCATGTGTTGCACAAGCATAAATATCTGTTGCACCAGCAGCTTTAAGTGCACGCGCTGCATCAGTCATCATTGTCCCTGTATCAATCATATCATCAATAATGATACAACGACGCCCTTTTACATCGCCAATAATTGATGTTGCTGCAATATTATCAGCAAAATCAGATCCACGTTTATCAACAATAGCAATTTGTGCTTTGAGCTTTTCAGCCATATTACGAGCACCTTTAACACTATTATGATCAGGTGAAATCACAACAACATCATCTGTAATCCCATTTTCAATGAAGTATTTAGCTTGGATTTCTAAAGAAACTAAATGATCAACTGGAATGTTAAAGAATCCTTGTAATTGAGCGGCATGTAAATCAAGTGTAATTACACGAGAAACACCGGCTAATTGAATAAAGTTTGCAACTAACTTAGCTGTAATAGGTTCACGTGAACGTGCTTTACGATCTGAACGTGCATAACCATAATAAGGCATTACAACGTTAATTGTACCCGCACTTGCACGACGTAACGCATCAACCATAATCAAAAGTTCCAGTAAATTTTCATTTACTGGATTTGAGATTGATTGGATAACATAAACATCTGCGCCACGAATACTTTCATCAATGTTGATTTGAATTTCGCCATCACTGAAATGTTTCACGGATGCTGTAGAAAGACTAGTATTTAAAACCTTAGCCACCTTCTCCGCTAATTCAACGTTAGAATTAAGTGCAAATAATTTTAATTGACCTTTTGCGAATTGACCCGACATGATAGCCTCCGTTATTAATCTGTATTTTTTCTTTATAGTTCTATTATAATGAATTTACACTTAAATTACTATGCTCTAAGTAAAAAGTTTAAGATTATCTGAATTGTTCCTTCAGACTAAACGACAATCCTTATGTTTAATGGTAAAATAGACAGATACGAACTTAAAAATATAACTTAATTATGGGGGACACAAAAATTGTCTAGCGGTACAGTTATCATCAATTTGATTGTTATCTTTGTGACATTATTTGCAGCAGCATTCTTCGTTGCCGCAGAATTTGCACTTGTCCAAGCACGTCCAAGTGCCATCGAAGCTGATATCGAAGCAGGTATTGGAAATCGAAAAAAACAAGAAAGAGCATTAAAAATGCTTAACCATTTGAATGAATACCTTTCAACAACACAGGTTGGTGTCAGTGTTGCTGGTATTATTCTGGGTTGGGTTGGTGAAAAAACCATTGAATTTTTACTTGTAGATGTGCTTAAACTATTCCATTTTGCTTCTGAATCAGGGTTAAATATCATTGGCGCAATTATCGGGGTTTTAATCCTTACTTACGTTGAAGTGGTTTACACAGAAATTGTGCCTAAAAACTTAAGTATCGATATGCCCGTTCAAGTTTTAATGGTTGTTATAACACCATTACGCTACTTTCATCTTGCCTTTTACCCATTAGTTTGGTTATTAAATAACTCAGCAACACGTGTTGCTAAAATGATTGGTATTACGCCAACTGATGAAAATAGTGAAGTTTTTACTCAAAAAGAAATTTTATCTTTATCTCAAAATGCCGTTTCAGGTGGTGAATTAGATAGAGATGATTATGTCTATATGCAACGTGCCTTTGATTTAAATGACAAAATTGCTAAAGATATTATGGTCGATCGAACAAGTCTTTATGTCGTAGATATTACAGATACTGTGCACGATGTCGTTAAAGATTATTTACATCAGGGTTATAGCCGTTTTCCAGTAGTTGCTAACAATGATAAAGATAAAATTCTTGGTTACGTCTATATCTACGATTTAGTTAGACAAGCTGAGATTGATGATACTGTCTTAATTAGTAAACTACTTAGAACAATTATTACAGTACCAGAAACAACACCTATTAGAACATTATTAAGCCAAATGATTAGTAAACAAACACCTATCGTTGTTGTCCTTGATGAATATGGTGGTACAAGTGGTATTGTAACGGATAAAGATATTTATGAAGAATTATTTGGAACGGTTAAAGATGAAATTGATGACGTTTCAAGTGAATACATTATCAAAAATGATGATGGTTCATATAATATTAGTGGTAAAACGACTTTATATGATTTCGAACGCTTCTTTAAATTTAAAAATAAAGCGATGAAAGCATCTGAAAGTGTTACATTAGCAGGTTTCATTCTCGAAAATCATAAAGTTAAATTAAATGATGTCATCAAGTTTGATGCTTTTGAATTTAAGATTATTGAGTTTAAACGTAACTACATTGATTGGTTTAATGTTAAACATACGACGACTCAGGTAGACGCAATTGAAGAACAATGAACTGATAAGAAATAATTTAGTCATTACTAATTGGAGGGAATTTTATATTTATGCCTACTCGTAGAGAACTATATCAGCAGGAATCAATTGCAGATTCCACTTCTAATCCAAGTAAAAATCGTCACTCATCGTTGCCAAAAAATGGTAAGAAAAAACCAAATAAAAAACGTCGTCGTTTAATTCTTCTTTTATTGCTCTTACTTTTGGTCGGTGGCGGTATTTATGCATACAGAGCTTACGCAAACGCAAAAAAAGCAGCTGATTCAATTTATACGCCGACAAAAGTCGCTAAAGCTAGAAACGTTTCTTCAGTCTTAAAATCAGGCTATCCAATTTCAATTCTCCTTTTAGGAACCGATGATGGTGCGTTAGGCCGTGCAAAAGTTGGCGGTCGAACAGATACCTTAATTGTCGCAACTTTAAATCCTAAAACGGAATCAATGACGTTAGTCAGTTTACCCCGAGATGCAGAAGTTGCGGTTTCTGGTTATGAATCAGAATTCCCAAGTAAATTAAATTCTGCCTATGCTTATGGTGGTCCTGCTTCTGCTGTTAAAACAGTCGAGAAATATTTGAACGTCCCTATTGATTTCTATGCAACCATTAATATGGGCGGACTCGAAACATTAGTTAATGCGGTTGGTGGCGTTGATGTCACACCACCACTATCGTTCACCTATCAAGGTGCACACTTTAAAAAAGGTGTTAAAACTCATGTTAATGGTGCAGATGCATTATCTTATGCCCGAATGCGTCATGAGGATCCACTTGGTGATTATGGCCGTCAAAAACGTCAACGCCAGATTATCATGTCTGTTGCCTTACAGAGTACAAACTTACAAAACTTATTAAATCAAAAATTCTTAGACACGATGTCTTCTCAATTGAAAACAGATTTATCATTTGATGATTTAGTGACTCTAGGAACTAGCTATCGTGTTGCCACGCACCATTCAAAATCTGATCACCTACAAGGAACTGGAACCATGATTAACGGTGAAGCTTTTGAAGTCGCTGATACACCAGAGAAGCAACGTATTACCGATAAACTTAGATCTGCCTTAGATTTAGTTAAAGCAGAAACGGGCAATACTTTATTAACAAATTCAACAATTAACACAACTCGAAAATAATGACCTATACACTACTCGCATCATCAAGAAGGCAACTTCTGATGATGCTTTTTTATTTATATTGATTAAATTTCATATAGAAAATAGGTCCGTAAAAAAAATTTATTTTATTCATACATTTCATTTGTAAACGGTACCATAAAGTGTAATAATAGATGGTACAAGATACTTTGTTATTTAAATGAAAGTGGGGATTTATATTATGTCAGAAAAAATTAAAGCATCAATTGCAATGTTAAAGGTATTACAGGATTGGAAAGTTGAAAATGTCTATGGGTTACCCGGTGGATCATTCAATACAACAATGCGTGCTCTTGAATCAGAAAAAGAAAACATTAATTACGTTCAAGTACGTCATGAAGAAGTTGGGGCACTTGCTGCTGCCGCTGAAGCAAAACTAACTGGTAAAGTTGGGGTTGTCTTTGGTTCAGCAGGTCCTGGGGCAACACATTTATTCAATGGTTTATATGACGCACAACAAGACCATGTTCCTGTTCTTGCTTTAATCGGTCAGGTTGCTTCATCTGCAATGAACATGGATTCATTCCAAGAAATGAACGAAAATCCAATGTTTGCTGACGTTTCTGTCTATAATAGAACAGTTATGACTCCAGAAAGCTTACCTCGTGTAATTGATCAAGCTATCAGAACAGCTTACCAATACAAAGGTGTAGCAGTTGTTACAATTCCAAATGACTTTGGTTGGATGGATATCGACGCTGACAGTTATTACGCTTCAGGTCACAATTACACAACACCTATTTTACCTGAACCAAATGATTCAAAAATTAAAGAGGCTTTAGCACTTATTAAAGAAGCTAAACAACCTGTTTTATTCGCTGGTATTGGTACAAAAGGTGCTACTGATGAAGTAATTGCTTTCTCTGAACATTTTAAAATGCCTGTAATTATTACAGCTATCAATAAAGGAACTGTTCCTGATAGTTATCGTGCTAACTTAGGGTCAACTTACCGAGTTGCAACAAAACCTGCTGATGAAGCAATTGCTGCCGCTGACTTAGTTGTCTTTGTAGGAGCTGATTTACCTTTCTCACAAACTAAAAAAGTCTTAAAACCCGATATGAAATTTATCCAAATCGATATTGATGCATCAAAAATTGGTAAACGTCATGCAGTTGATGTCGCTTTACTCAGTGATGCTAAGAAAACATTAGCTCGCTTTGTTGAATTAGCTGGTGCTCCTGTTGAAAGTCGTCCATTCTTCGATGCAACTATTGAAGATATGGCTAACTGGCGTACTTACCTCAAGAAATTTGAGGACAAGACAACAACACCACTTCAACCTGCTTCTGTCTTTAAAGAAATCAACAAACATGCCACAGGCGATGACATTTTCGCAGTTGATGTTGGTAATGTTACAATGAATAGCTTACGTTACTTAGATATGAATCCTAAACAAAAATTCACAACATCTGCCTTATTTGCAACAATGGGTTATGGTATGGGTGCAGCAATTGCTGCTAAATCAGCCTTCCCTGACCGTCAAGTCTTTAACCTTGTCGGTGATGGCGCATTTGCTATGATTGTTCAAGATTTATTAACACAAGTAAAATACAAACAACATGTCATTAATATTGTCTTCTCTAACCAACATTTTGGTTTCATTCAAGATGAACAAGAAGATGAAGGTCAACCATTCTATGGTATTGATTTCAATGACGCAGATTGGGCACAAGTCGGAAGCGCTATGGGTACGCTTGGTATCTCAGTTTCTACACATGACGAATTAGTTGCCGCATTTGAAACAGCTATAAAAGCAGAAGGTCCTGTTGTTATTGATGTTAAAATCACTGACGACCGTGCCATCCCTGTTGAAGATTTAGCTGTCGATCCAAAACATTTCTCAGCTGAAGAAATCGCTGCTTACCGTAAACGTTACGAAGCAGAAGACTTACTTGTCTTAGATGATTTAATCGAGAAATACTCAAAATAATGCCCTCACGAATAAAATAGCTATTCCTAAGAGATAGTTATTTTTAAATAACAAAAGACTGTAATGAAGATAACTATCCTCTTCATTACAGTCTTTTTTTTTGGGTTCTATTTTAATTTTACAGGTAGATCTTTTTTTGAAACTTCTTCCCATGAAATAACACCTTTTTTTTCATTATAGGCTAATTTTAAATAGGCGCCTTGACGTAACGGTCTTTCTTTATTCCCATTAAACGTTAATTTCTTAGCTTCATTTTTAGTATTATAAGCCATTTGATTATAGCTATAATCGGCATACGTTTTTCCATTTTGATCCTTTTTAACCACTTTTTTACCTGTTTCTGTTATCTGTGTGTAGTAATCCTGAGTTGAGTAATTAGTCCTATAGTATAAGTACCCGCCGCCAACTAATAGAATAGCGATAATTAATACAATTATTTTTTTCATTTATTCTACCTCCTTTTATTTAATTCATAATCTCAAATAACCATGCATTAAACCACTAATTTGACTTGTACTAATCGAAGATTATCAAAAAATTATATTATAATCCTTTTTTACTCATTTAATTCTATATAATGATACAATACTAACCATACAAACATTAGGAGGTTACGATTATGACAAAAACTCACCAACTAGTTAATAGAAATGAAGTACCTGAAGCACTAACATGGGATTTAACAGCCATTTATCCAAATGATCTTGCATTCCAGACGGATATCGATTTAGTTCGTGACCTCGTTCAAACCTTTGTTTCTACTTACCATAGCCATTTAGGAGAACTAGCTCCAATTAGTACCGCCTTCAATGACTTGGAAGATATTTACACTCGCTTATCACATATTGAACATTATGCATTTTTACAGCAAGCAGTTGATATTACTGATGCAACAGCCAATCAGTTAATGCGCGATTTTGAAGCACTTTCTGCCGAAATTACGACAAAACTGGTTTTCTTTGATATTGAATTACTAGAAAATCCAGTTAAATTATTGGACGACGTTGTTGCAACAAATCCAAAATTAAAAGCTTATATTCGTCAATTAAAGAAACAAAAAGAATTCCAGTTAAGTCCTGAGGTTGAACAAGTCCTTGCGACCTTCCAACCTAATTTTTCTGCACCAGAATCAGTTTACGGTCAAACTCGAGCAGCTGATATGGACTTTTCTGATTTTGAAGTAAATGGTGTGACATATCCAATGTCATTTGTTTTATATGAAAATACGTACCAATACAATCCAGACGCAGCTATTCGTCATGCAGCATTTAAAAGCTTCTCAACAACATTAAATCATTATAAGCATACAATTGCGGCTAACTATTATAATCAAGTATCTATGGAGAAAAGAATTGCTACTTTACGTGGCTATCATTCAGTTTTTGATTACTTATTAGCAGAACAAGAAGTTGACCGTTCATTATTCAATCGTCAAATTGATACAATCATGACTAAATTAGCACCTGTTATGCAAAAATACGCTGCACATGTCAAAGAAGTTCGCGGTTTAGATAAAATGACCTTTGCTGATTTACAAATCGATTTAGATCCTGATTTCGCACCAGAAGTTTCAATTGAAGAAGCTAAGAAATATGTCAACGATGCAGTTGCGCCACTTGGATCTGACTATCAAGCCATGGTTGCTCGTTCATTCCCAGAACGTTGGGTTGATTTTCCACAAAATATTGGTAAGGAAACGGGTGGCTTTGAAACAACTCCTTATGGCAAACATCCTTATATTTTAATGTCATGGACGAACGAATTAGCCGATGTCTATACTTTAATTCATGAGCTCGGTCATGCAGGGCAAGCCATTTTAACACAGGATAACCAATCAATTTTGGGTAGTGAACCTTCTACTTATTTGGTTGAAGCGCCTTCTACATTCAATGAACTATTACTAACAAGTTCAATTGAAAATCAATCAAGTGAACCTCGCTTAAAACGTTTTGCTTATTCAAAAATGTTAACGAATACTTATTTCCATAACTTTGTGACCCATTTACTTGAAGCAGCTTACCAACGTGAAGTTTATCAACTCATTGACGCTGGACAAGGATTTGATGGTGATCAATTAAGTGAAATTAAACGTCATGTCCTTGAAGCATTCTGGGGACCAGATGTTGAAATAAATGACGGTGCTGAACTAACTTGGATGCGCCAATCACACTATTACATGGGCCTCTATTCATACACATATTCAGCAGGTCTTGCCATTTCAACACAAGCACACTTGAACTTATTGAAAGATCCAGAAAATACGACAGAAGCTTGGCTTGCCTTCTTAAAATTAGGTGGCGAATTAGCCCCAATTGAAGCAGCTAAAGTTGCAGGCGTTGATATCACTACGGATGAACCTCTCAATCAAACAATTCAATTTTTAGATGATACCGTGAATAAAATCATTGCTTTAACGAAAGAAATTTAAAAATAAAGGAGAGACACTAAAAAGTTTAGTGTCTCTCCTTTATTTTTTATGCAGGTGGTGTGTTACTTAATACCCATTTTACCTGGGCTGTATATGAACCGCGATGGATTTCACTTGGATCTGCTTTAACCAAAACACCCGCATCTTTGTCCCATGGTACGGTTGTCGTTTTTGTCGTTGATGTTCCTGACAAAATTTCAAGACTTGCCGAACCTAAAACTTGAGCCTTATCTCCGGCTGTTGCTCGATACACAATCGCATCTTTAATTGTATTACTATCTGAAGTAAGATCACTTGCTGAAACTGACAACTGCCAAGTCCCAGGTAATGATGTTTCTAATGCTACAGAAAAATCAGTTTGACGAGGTAATATTGTCGTTTTTCCTGGAATTTTAGTTGTCCCAAAATTTAAACTACCGTTAGTTGTTAGTCCCATTTTACCTGAAACAACGACAGTAATAGTTTTCACGTCAGATTTATTACCGTCTGTATCGACAGCATAAACAGTTAAAACATGACTACCAATTGCTAAGTTATCTGGTAATTTGTAAGTTCCAGAATGGTCCTGACCAGCTTTTACGTTATCATATGTTTCCATTAAAACAGGTGCATTTGACCCTTCTTGATAGTACGTTTTAATGGTTGCACTATCATCAGACTCATGGTAACTCAAAGAATAAGGCGCATTCACTGTTGTACCACTATCATCTAAAGTAAACGTTGGTTTATTAGAGTTCACAATAATATCAGCCGTATATGACGTTGTTTGGTTCCCATATTGATCAGTTGCCATCACAGTATATGGGTTTTTACCAACCTTTAATTGACTACTTGGAACGCTAACACTAAATTTACCGTCTGTTCCGACGTTAGCTGATACTGAGTAACTACCATTGACTTTAATTGCTGCAGTTGTCGTTCCTGCTGGGAAAGTTCCCCCAAGACTTGAAACTACTGTTCCGGCAATAGTTGCTGCTTCATTTTGATTAACCTTGATGTCATTAATTCCTGATATCGTTAATGTTCGTGTGCCTCCAATTGTGAATTTGGCTGCATTTGATTGGATAACCGCATTAGATCCAGAAAATTCACTTACTGGACTATTAACAACTGTATCGGCTGCAACTTTGTCAGCAGTTCCTGTAAGTGTTACTTTTGCACTTGAATACTTAGCTGTTGATAAATCATTCTTAAGGACCTTAACAATTGCCCCATTTGACATCTTTGTTAAATCAATGGTTTCTGAGTCCGTTGCTGCCCCTGAATAAGTAATTGTTCCCGTTTTTAACGTCACATTATTGGGAACCTTCAAGCCAGCACTAATTGTTTTCCAATCTTGTTTACCACCTAAATATTTTAAATTTGTTACAAAATCTAATGAATCTCCAGAGTGTACTAGACCATCATTAGTAACATCTTTATTTTTTTGAGTTGTATCTGTTACTGTCTGAGTTGCAGTTGCATCAACTAAACCTGGAACTTTTTCAAACATTATCAAGTTAGTTTCATAACTACCACCCGTTGATCCAGTAAATCCCCAACGAACTGCGCCATTCGAATTGAATTTAGCCTTATCAATTGACACAGTCGCGCTCTTACCTGTTGTCATAACATTTGTTTTTGGATTTTTATCATCAATTGTGTAAGTCATAGAGCCTGTTGTACTCGTTCCAGCAGAATATTTCAACGTCAAATGATGCCATAACGCGTTAGATAGATTTGCTCCGTAATCAATTAACCCAAGGTGATTTTGATAGTAAAAATAGGCGGTGTGTATTGGAAAAAAACCCGAGTCTTTACTATCCCGTGTATAACTATTAGTATCTGCAGGATAACCACTAGCTATGTGATTACCTGTGACAGCAGTATAATCAAAGCTATTCCCGGAAGTTTGACCCCCATTATTAAAGGTATCGAACTCTAACGCCCAACTGTTTTGTATCCCTGTTTTAACTAGTTTCGAAACATCACTATAACCTGATGTTGTTCCAAAAATACCCTCAGGTAGTATATCATTAGCCCAAACACCTAATGTTTCACCACTACCAGTTGAAATAGCTGCATTTCCTTTAGCATCATTTTGTAATACTAATGCCATACCATCTCCGGCTGCAGCGCCTCCATTACCAAGATATACCCACATTGACGCTGTTGAATCTTTGTTCAAATCGAATGTATTACCATCAGTTGACCAAACAGCTGCCTTTTGATCTTTATTATCAGTAATTGTTACGACCGATTTTGTAGCAGCATTTGCATCCGTTGTTATGACATTTCCAGACGTTAAATTAACTGTTTTACTAACTTCAGATACACCAGCCCCAGTTCCGCGTTGAAATATACCATTCAAAGTGATCCCACTTGGCGCGGTCTGTATTGCATAATTATAATCTGTTTCTGCCGACACACTTGAAAAAGTAGCTAAGAAAGTCGCCGCTAAAACAAACACTAATAAATTTATTTTTTTATGATTAATCCCCATAACCCGCACCCCATTCTCTATCTTTATTACTTATAGTATACGCTTAAATAGAATTAATATTATCCATAAATTTCTTATAAACGCTCATTATTTGATGGTTTTAGGGTCCTTTTCAGGTAATAGTTATTTAATCCTGTATGCCAATTGGTATACCAGTATTCGTCAGCTATAATGTATCATTAAATAAAAAAGTAAGCTTACAATATTGTAAGCTCACTTCAATTTAATACCTAATAAAGCAACTAAAATTGTTGCCTGGTAAGCATTAATCGTTAATCCACGAACCAGCTTAGGATCCAGTATAACTGTTTCAAATTCACTCTCAGAGAAATCCACAGACTTCATGTTGGTCTCAATAAAATCGCAACCTTCAATATTACTTTCAGGGAATGTTAATTTCTTCTTGATTTCAACCGCTTGAAAACTGGTTTCTTTTAAATCACAACGTCTAAATTCAACTTCTTGGAAATTAGCGACACTAAAATTAGAATAGCTTAACTGACAATCTCTAAATGTCGTTTCTTTAAAAACAGTACGATTAGAAAAGTCACACCCCATCATCCGACAGCTTTTAATTTCAGTTCTAAAAAAATAACTTTCATTAAATTCTGCGTTCAAAAACTCACAATGATCAATTACAGTATCTAACCATTCGCTACGCACAAAGTCAGTTTGTTCAAAGGTACAATGATCAAAAGTGACTGAATCAACTCGTACTGTCTCAAAAGAAGCCTCAATCGTACAATTATGGTAAGTTAATCCATATCTAATATCATCAAATGAAATGGTTTGTCCTTCAACAACTTGATTATCCAAAATAATTCACTCCTAAATGTTTACTTAAAACGCTATTTATAAATTTTAACATATTTATTCACAAATACTTAAGACCTTTTTTAGTTAGAAGATAATAAAAAAGATAAATCAGATTATTCTGATTTATCTTTTCTTTAACCTTTATTTTCTTTTTTATCCTTTTTAATAAAGAATAATAGTAGTGCTCCTAATATTAGAACGAATCCTACTAAGACAACCATCACAGATTTTTCTTCATTTGTCTGTGGTAAAATACCACCTACAGATGATACTGAGCCTTTTATGTCTTTTTCAGGATTAACAGTCGT
Organism: Dellaglioa sp. CoH-57-MRSF-16; assembly: GCF_056782055.1. The sequence continues at coordinate 36,396 of NZ_JBXAXZ010000005.1, forward strand.
TTTTCTTTCAGGTACACTAGTTGGTTGTGTCACTTTGGTATTCTCTTTAAAACCGATAGTCACATTCGTAGAACCGGCTTCGGTTGTTGCCGCACTAACCATTTGATTAGTATTCAGCATGACAACTCCCAAAAGTAACATTGCTATAATCATAATCTTTTTCTTCATGAGACTAACCTCCCCCAAGGAATACTTTAAAGATTCTTGTTAAAAAGCATTATATAGTGATTGCCACCATATAATGCTTTTTAAACAACTTATTTAAGCAGGTACGTCAGAAAGTGTCCAGTTCATTTTTGTTGAGTAAGCTTCTGCTTTAGCAACACCAGCAGGGACAGTTAATGAAATGTCTCCAGCTGCAAGTGTATCAACAGTAACACCACTACCAGTATCTTTAACAGCATTTAAAGCAACGCCAGCTGTTGTTAAATCTGTAACAGCATTTGAAACAGCTGTAGTTGTTCCAGTTGTTGCTTCAGCAACAACTACTTTACCTTTGCCTGTTGAAAGAACAGCACCAGTTAATTCATCACTACCACTCTTAAATTGGTCAGCTTGAACAGAAAGTGCCCAACCAGCATTTGTTCCACGAACATCCCCAACTTCAATAGCAAGATCTTTTGCTGATTTAACAGTCAATGCTTTTGTAGGAATTTCAATATCTGAACCAAAGTCTACTGTTTTTGTAGCGTAGACAATAGCAAGGTTACCACTATTACCAGTTCCACCACCATCACCAGGATCTGTTGGGTCTGTTGGGTTTGTTGGGTTAACTGGAGGGATTACTTGTCCTTCATCGCCAGCCTTAAACGAAACACTAGCATCAGTTGATGCACCTTGAGCAAGTGTTGCTGCATTTACATGACTTGAAACTGCTAAACCTGCACCTAAAATTGTTGCTGCTAATAATGCACTTGTTAAACCTTTTTTCATAATCTAATCCCCCATAATTCTATCTTTTTTATTGTAAATAATTAAACAGCTGGTGTATCTGATAAAGTCCATGTTAACGTTGAAGCATACGCGATATCTGCTTTAGCAACGCCAGCTGGAATTGTTAATTTAACATTTTCTTTTTTAATGTTATCAACGTTAATACCTGCACCAGCGTCTGCTGTAGCACCAAGAACAACCCCAGAAGTTGTTGTATCAGCAATTGCTGATGACACTGCATGGTTAGCTGTAGAACCATTACCAACTGAAACAGCACCTGCGCCTAAACTAATTGCAGCGCCGCCAAGTTTTTCTGATTCATCAGCGTTAGCTAATTGCTTAGAACTTACTGATAAAGTCCAACCAGCATTTGTTCCACGAACATCACCAACTTCAACTGCAACATCTGTATCAGACGTTAAGTTAACCGTATTTGCCGTAATTTCATTTTCAGTACCAAAACTAATTGCTTTAGTAGCATAGATAATAGCAAGATTACCACTGTTACCAGTATTACCGTTATCCCCAGGTTCTGTTGGTTTTGTTGGATCTGTTGGGTCAACTGGAGGGATAACTTGTCCTTCATCGCCAGCTTTAAATTGAACACCAGTTGTTGTTGTTGCAGGTGTCATATCAGCAGCGTTTACGCTACCTGATACTGCTAAGCCTGCACCTAAGATTGTTGCTGATAATAATGCACTTGTTAATACGTTTTTCATAATTTATTTCCCCCGAATTTGTTATTTAATTTAAACAGCTGGTACGTCTGAAAGACTCCAGTTTAACGTTGTTGCATAAGTATCAGCTTTAGCTGAACCTGCAGGAATTGTCAAAGTCATGTTGTCTGCACGAATCTTATCTGCATTTAAACCAGCACCTTCGCCTGTTTTAGCTGATAAGACAGTTCCACCATCAGTAACCGCTGCAACTGCAGCAGCTGATGCAGGTGTTGGTGTAGCACCGGTACCAATTAAGGTATTATCACCTTTACCTAAAGCTAAGACAGCTCCAGCTAATTCGCCAGACTTTGTACTTTTGAATTGATCTGCTTTAACTGATAATGTCCAACCAGCATCTGTTCCTCGAGTATCGGCAACTTGAAGAGAAATAAAGTTACTACCTTTAAGGTCTTGTTTACTTGCTGAAACAGGTACAGTAGTGCTAACAGAACCAGTTCCATCATCTTTTGGAATCCCAAATGTTACAGCCTTTGTTGCATATACAATTGCTAAAGGACCAGCATGTCCTGTTTCACCGCCACCACCATCACCAGGATCTGTTGGGTCAACTGGGTCTGTTGGGTCAACTGGGTCTGTTGGATCTGTACCTGGTGTAAATGTTACTGAACCGTCAGTTGTTGCACTATCTGGTAAGACAGTATCTGCAGCATTTACGTTACTTGATACTGCTAAACCTGCACCTAAAATTGTTGTTGCTAATAATGAACTTGTTAAACTTTTTTTCATAATATATTTCCCCCAAATTTTTTTAATATTTCACCCGACTCTAACCTAATTAAGCAGGAGCGTCAGTCAATGTCCAAGTTAATGTTGTTGAGTATGCAGCAGCATGTGCTGTACCACCAACAACCCCTAAGTTAATACCCTTTTGTGCATAACTTGTTGTAGTTTCCCCTGCACCTTTGTCAACAGGTGCACTAATTGTTGCACCACCATCTAAGACGTTGCCTGTAGCTGTTGCTGTTACCTCAGGTACGTCACCAATATTATTCGATGCAGTACCATCAGGGAGTGACAATGTAGCACCTTCTAGTTCTACAGATTTAGCTGTAGGATCAGCAACAGTATCTACAACACTCATAAATGGTGTACCACTAACCTTAACGCTCCAACCAACAAATGTTCCACGAAGATCACTAACACTTACATTAATACCACTATTTGAATTTAATGTAGTATTCGCTGCAGAAATTGCTTCTTTACCAAAATCAACTTTACTTGTGACATTTGTAATTGACAATGATGCACTATTAGGATCTGTTGGATCTATTCCGCCAGCTGTAAACGTGGCACTTGCCGTTGTATCTTTTGATGTAGCAGTATCTGCTGCAGATACCTTACTTATTGTTCCGAAACCTAATACCACACCACTAATCATTACTGTTGTTAATAAAGTTTTTTTCATCATTGTTTCCCCCATTTTTCGTATACACTCACTATAGTCGATATTTGACCTAAAAACGGTCAATATTTCATGGTTAAGTGTTTTCTTTTGACAGTCATAATTACTTAATTCTTATTTAGTTATTCTTTTCTATAAAATTATAATACCAAAATTATTTCATTTAAAACGACCAACATTTACGTGTTAGGTGTCATTTTTTGACGTTATTTTACTGGGACACTTGATAATGTCCAATTCAAGTCTGCTTTATAGGCAGTTGCTCTAAGCTTTGATGGATCTGCCTTTAACAAAATACCGGTTCCATCATCGTTAAACTCCTTTCCTGTATCATTTACACCATTACCTGATAAAACGGTTATGCCAGCATCATTAATGATTTGCTCTGTAGCATTGGCATCACTTTTAAAGACCAAAGCATCTGGATCATCAGTTAATCCTGTTGATTTTACAGTCAACACCCAGTTACCGGCATCCACAGCTGAAAGGTCCACATTAAGACCAATTAATGGTGTTAAATTGGTTTTTTCATTTGGTATTTTAATTTTATCTCCATAATTTAAATTATTAATGCTATTAATTTTTAACGTTTTAGTTGGTTTTTTAACATTAAGGATGAATTTTTTAACAGTCGCATTACCTTGATCATCCGTTGTTGTGACGGTTATTGTATGTTGTTTAACCGTCAAGTCGGTCATCTTAATCGTATTAGTATGATCTTTACCTAGCGTTTTACTATTATCGTACTCCTCCTTATATTGACTGGTGTGTGCTACATCACCATAAGAATCTGTAATTTGAGTTGTTAAGGTCGTTGCATGATCACTATTCACCGTGTAGCTCACTGGGTACTCAGTACTTGCGACATCAACTACTGGGATATCCGTATTAGTCGTACTGTCTAATTTATCGCCTGCAATTGCATCTACTTTAATCTTAGGATTTGGTATGGTTACAATGATAGTTCCCTTAGTTGGAAAACTAGTTCCCCCACCTATTACTCTTGTAGCTGTAAGCTCAACTTTATTTTCCCCAATTGCTAGATCAGAATTTTTAATTGTAACTGGTGCTTGCATGAGTGTTTCTATTGGATCATACGATGTTGGATGAAAAGGTGCGTAAATTGTTGCCGTACTATCTGGTTTGGTTACTTGCACATTGAATACGTAGTTATCTAAAGATACGGCAGGATAGTACCCAGGTGATCCTTCTGGTGTTCCTGAGCCATCAACGCTATTTCCATTACCCGCATCATCCTGACTATAAAATAGGTCAGCTAACGCTGCATCTGCAGGCATTATTGTTGATTCTTTGCTAAGTACATCGTCAATGCTAATCGTTTTTTTACTTCCACCCAGAAACATCCCTACAATCTCTGCATTTTTATAATCATCAAATAACGTACGTGTTGTGCTACTTTGTTTTTTAGCCTGTTCTACTTGTTTCTTTTCGTCTTTTTGACTATCTAGTTTTTCACTAGATAGTGTAGACGACGCTGATTCTGAACTTGTTGCATTTGTCGTATCAACTTCTGAATCTATTTTTTCATCAGATACACTACTACTTGAGCTACTAGAATCTGCCTTATTTGATTCTGTTGATTCACTTAATACATTTTCTAAAGTTTGCTCTTTTATAGTCGCAATACTTGAACTAGTTGCTTCTTCTTGTTCACTTGCTGATATAGTTTCATTCAACGCTGTTCCCCCGAACAACATCATCGCACACAAACTACCTATCACAATTCTATTTTTTGGTTTCATAATAATCCCCCAGGATTCTCTTTTTAGTTTATGTCGTTAACCAATTACCGTTATAATATCATCTATATTCGGTAGACAACATTCAACATTTGCGACCTAGATGTGTTTTTTTGACATTTTAATCATAATTATATTTACTTCTTATAGTATGTATCACAAAATTTGATTGTACTTTATTTCATTTTTCTTTATACTTAACCATAGCTATCACTGCACCAGTATCATAAAATATTTTATCCATATGGAGGCTATTATTTTGCTAGAATCAGAAAAAACATTACGTTGGTATAACGTTGCTTTAATTGCATTCGTTTCCGTTTGGGGACTTGCAAATGTCTTTAACAACTTTGCTAACCAAGGACTCACTGTTATTACATCTTGGATTTTAATCATGATTTTTTACTTTGTTCCTTATACTTTAATTGTTGGTCAATTAGGCTCAACATTTAAAGATGCCAGCGGTGGTGTGTCTTCATGGGTGAAAGAAACTTCAACCAAGAGACTTGCCTACTATGCAGCTTGGACTTATTGGGTCGTACATATTCCTTACCTAGCACAAAAACCACAAGGTATTTTAATTGCCTTTAGTTGGTTATTCAAAGGTAACGGAAATTTCGTTAATGAAACTTCTGCTATGACCGTTTCACTTATGGGCTTAGTCATTTTCATTTTCTTCTTATGGATTGCCTCAAAGGGACTTGCTACTTTAAGTCGAATTGGTAGTGTTGCCGGAACAGCAATGTTCGTTATGTCATTATTATTCATCTTGTTGGCAGTTTCAGCGCCATTCATGACGCATGCTAAAATTCAAACACCTGATATGGGTGCCATTAAATCATATCTACCTAACTTTAACTTCGCCTACTTCACAACGATTTCAATGTTAGTTTTCGCTGTTGGTGGTGCTGAAAAGATTTCTCCCTATGTTAATAAAACAAAAAACTCAGCTAAAGAATTTCCAAAAGGAATGTTAGCATTGGCCGCAATGGTTGCCATCTGTGCTATTTTAGGTTCGTTCGCTATGGGATTCTTATTTAACGGAACTAACATCCCTGATGATTTAATCACAAATGGTCCTTACGAAGGTTTCTTACGTCTTGGTAGTTTCTATCACGTAGGTAATTTATTCATGATTCTATACGCAATTGCCAATGCGATGGCTCAAATTTCAGCGCTTGCTTTCTCAATTGATGCACCATTAAAAATTCTTTTAGGTGATGCTGATCCAAACTTCATTCCTAAAAGCTTGTCAAAACTTAATAAAAAAGGAACTCCCGTTAATGGTTATGCCATGACTGGTGTTTTAGTTAGTATTTTAATTATCATTCCTGCAATCGGGATTGGTAACATGAACGCATTATACAAATGGTTATTGAACCTAAATGCGGTTGTCATGCCTATGCGTTATCTCTGGGTATTCTTCGCTTACATGCTATTAAACAAACAATTGAAGAATTTCAAAGCCGGTTACAAGTTTGTTAAGAATCCTGTCGTTGGTTACATTGTTGGTGCTTGGTGTTTCTTATTCACTGCATTCGCTTGTATCCTAGGAGTTGTTCCTAAATTAAACTACTCAGATAGCCCTTCTAACTACTTGTTCCAATTAACACTTAATATTGTCACACCACTTGTCTTAGTTGCATTAGGTTTAATCCTCCCTGCAATTGCACGTCGCGGTAACAAAAAAGCCCTATAAAATTAATCTTAACTAAAATCTTATATTCACAAATAAACCTTATGCCTAAAAGCATAAGGTTTATTTAATTTTATGGTTTTTAATTTTCATATTAGGTATACTAGAGCAGTTAAATAAAATTTTGGAAGGAATCTATTTGTATGAATATTATTGTTATGTTAAAAGTTATTATTTTGGGAGTTGTCGAAGGAATTACAGAATGGCTTCCTATTAGTTCAACGGGACATATGATTTTAGTTGACGAATTTTTACAACTAAAAGAAAATGCTGCTTTCATGGAAATGTTCTTCGTTGTTATCCAACTGGGCGCTATCCTAGCAGTTTGTGTGTTGTATTTCCATAAATTAAATCCTTTTTCTCCAAAAAAATCGCAATTAGAAAAAAGAGATACGTGGTCTCTATGGAGTAAAGTCATTGTAGCTGTACTTCCAGCTGCTGTGATTGGGTTAGTTGCTGATGACTGGTTAAATGCGAAATTATATAATTTCCCAGTTGTTGCCTTAATGTTAATTATTTATGGTGTTTTATTCATTATTATTGAAAACAAAAAAGCCGATGCTGTTCCTTCTATTACATCATTCAATCAAGTTACTTACAAAACAGCGTTACTAATCGGTGTTTTCCAAGTTCTTGCTTTAATTCCCGGAACATCACGTTCTGGTGCAACTATTTTAGGTGCCATTTTATTAGGGACTTCTCGATTCATTGCTGCTGAATTTTCATTTTTCTTATCAATTCCAGTTATGTTCGGTGCCAGTCTACTCAAATTAGTTAAATACTTCCATAATGGTTATAGCTTTACCGGTGATCAAACAGCCGTCTTATTACTTGGTTGTGTAGTCGCATTCTTAGTTTCAATTGTTGCAATCAAATTCTTGATGGGTTACATCAAGTCGAAAGATTTCAAACCATTTGGTTGGTACCGTATTATTTTAGGTGCCTTGCTACTCGTTTACTATTTCTTCATTAAATAATTAGACAAAAAAACGCCGATAATATCGGCGTTTTTTTATTTAGTTTTCTTGGCTGGTGCTTTTTTCTTAGTAGTTACTTTCTTTACAGCCGGTTTCTTTTTAGCGGGTACCTTTTTGGCCACGGGCTTTTTCTTGGCTGCCGCCTTTACAGTTGTCGTTTTTTTCTTTGTTGTCGCTTTTTTTGTAGCCGTCGTCTTTTTAACTGCTGGTTTCTTTTTAACAGCTGGTTTTTTCTTAGCTGGAGCTTTCTTTTTCTTTTCAACGACAACTGGTTCTTTTTCTTCAATAATAGGTGGATTTTCAAGGAAAGCTATCTTTTCAGCAATCATAGTTGTGCTTGTCATATTATGATCACTGGGGTTTTCTAAATAATTAGTCACAGATGTAATTTCATCGATTCTTAATTTAGATGCGTTCAGAATTGGTGACTCAACAATCAGATAGACATTAACTTCTGCTTCATCTGTTACTTCATTAAAGAAGCTGGGTAACTTTTTATAATATTTGTATGGTAAATTAAGGATATTTGCTTCAAGTGTAAAAATTGCGGTACCTTCAGGATATTCAATCATCAATTGAACTTCTACAAGCTTACCATCCCGTACATTGTTTTCTAAATCAGCATAACACTTAGCGAATAATTCTGGTACACCAATCGCTTGGACATCTTCTGGTGTGGCAGTATAAAAAATCTTTGTGTACGCCTCTAACTCAATAGCGGACATGAATTGTTCAACGGTCATTTTCATTAGTTATCTATCCTCCGTATTCTCTCTACATAGTCCATAATATCCTAGATGGCAATAATTGCAAAACATAAATAAAAAAAGGATAACTTTTGTTATCCTTTTTCACTAATACTACTTATTTAGTTGGTACATTACTCAAATTCCATTGCACTGAAGCATCATATTCTTCACTTCTAACCTCGCTAGGTTTAACACGCAATAGAATTCCCGTATCTTTTGCCCACGTTTTAGTTATCTGGTTAGGAGATGAGTTCCCACCCGCAATATCTATCGAATGGTCTTTTAAAGGTGTCCCAATATCTGTCGCTTTTTCTTTGTAAATTAATGCATCTTTTAGCACAGTGCCGCTGGCTCCAACAACATCAGTTCCAGTCAGCTTTAAATTCCATGTACCTGGTACCGATGCAACTACCTGTATACTTAATTCTTCTACAGGGCTATAGGTTGTTTCTTCGTTGGGTATTGGAATATCACTTTGTCCAAAATTTAATGCACCCGTTACCGATGCTATTTCTAAAACACCTGGATCATTAACAGTGATAATTTCTTGACCCGTTACTGAATTACCATATTGATCTTCAACACTTACCGTATAAGTATTTTTTCCAACGTTTAACTTATCTGCAGGCAGCACTTCAGCGTAGTCAATGCTACCCAACTTATTGAATAGCATTGATTTATCACTAAAGGCTTTACCATTCAGCATCGTTGTTATCGTAACGTTATCATTTTCCATTAGTGTATCTGTTTTAACGTTACTCGTAACTTTAATCGACTGACCACTATCAATTGTTTTATCAAGCAATCCTGAAAGTGTCATCTTCTGCTTTAATGCCTTAATGGTAAACGTAGCTAGCTGAGATCTTACTATCGTATTTTGACCATTAAATGTACTAATTGGACTTGTTACTTTGGTATCTGTAGCAACAATTTTAGCTGTCCCATTCATACTGATCGTTGCTGTATCATTACTTTTTGATAAGTTTTTATTTAGACTTGATGTAATGACACCATCTTTAGTTGTTGTATCAAATGTTTGCGTTGTTCCATCGGCGTATTTAATGATACCTTCTTTGTCTAACGTCACAGCATTAGGCGTTTTTAACGAAGCAACGATTTTTTTCCAATCTTGCTTTCCATCATTGTATTTCAAAGTTGTTTGAAGATTAAGTTTATCCCCGCTGTTAGCAATTCCTGATGCGGTAATGTCCTTATTGTTCTGGGTAGTATCTGTCACTTTTTGCGTCGCCGTAACAGAAACTAAATCAGATATTTCTTCAAACATCACTAAATTTGTTTCCCAGTTACCGCCTGTTGCGCCCGTAAATCCCCAAGTCACTTGACCATCAGTGCTCGCAAATTTACTTTTATCAATTGGAACTGTCTTTGCAAGACCACCACCTAATACATCACCCGTACCGGGGACTTTATCTCCAATAGTATAGGTCATTGAGCCGGCAGTTGTAGACGTTGATTTATAATCAATTGACACATGCCACCATCTTCCATTAGATAAGTCAGCGACAGCAAGTAGTCCATCATGAGTTAATTTATTATACTTACTTAAAAAACCATTTTGTTCATAAGTAGCCCTTTGATTAGGATAATTGCTTGCCAGATGATTGTCTTGGATAGTGTTTAAATTATCAAATCCGTTACCCTTGCTTGCCTCACTATTTTTATGTGTATCAAATTCTAACGCCCATGAATTTTTAATAGCTGTTCCTGCAACGGTAGATTCTGATCCACCTTTATCAACACCCCAAACACCTAATGATTCGCCTCCACCAGAAATAGCACTGAGACCACGGCTATCATTTTGTAAAACAAAAGCCATCCCATCACCAGAATTAGCACCCTGATTACCGAAATACATCCACATTGACATTTTATTATTTTTATTAAGATTAAATTTATTGTTTGCTGTAGACCAGGCAGATCCCACTTGGTTAGTTGCATCCGTAATTTTTATAATTGATTTATCTGCGTTATCTGCTGTTTCAGAAACAACATTACCACTAGCATCGAATGTTACAATTTTTGCATTATTTTGTGTTCCTGTTGTTCCAGGTGTCAAAAGTCCATTTGATACTAATGCGTCTGGTGCCGATGCCACTGCGTTAGAATAATCATCAGCATTAACACCTGTAGAGCTAAGCCCTAATGTCACTAACACACCTGTAAAAAGTACAGCTTTCAGCCGTAATATTGTCATAATCCTATCTCCCCCCGGACATTTGAATTTAACCGACAATTAAGTTTATTATTAATTATTTGGTACATTCGTTAGCGTCCAATCTAATTCAGAACTATAGGTTTCAGCTACTTTAATTTCACTTGGTTCAACATCCAATACAATTCCAGAATCTGCTGACCAACTTTTTTCAACCGTAGTTGCTTGACCTACTCCTGTAGACACTATTGTACCATACGTTGGAGAAAGCGGTAACGTGTTTTCCTGATTTGAATTACGAAACCCAATAGTTGAATGCTTTAAAGTACTTTTATCACTTGCTGCAGTTAGTGGTCCTGCAGTCACAGACAATGTCCAGTTTTTAGCTGCTGACGTTTCTAACTTAAGCATATAGCTTGAAGCACGGTTTAAAATACTTCTTTTCGCTGGTATTTTATTATTAAAATTAATTGAATCATCTGATGAAATACTCAACAATCCTACGACAACAGAGATTGTTTGGTTATTAGAAATGTTTCCTTCAGAATCAACCGAATAAATAGTTAACTCGTGCGTTCCAATGGCAAACTTAGTTGTATCTAGTGCTACACTATGATCTTGTGTCGAACCTGGTTTAGTATTTGTATATTTTTCTAATTCAACAGGTGTTCCAGTACTTCCTTCTTTATAGTACGTTGTTAACGCTGCACTATTATCAGCTACTTGGAAAATCAATGTATATGGCGCTACAACGGTTCCTTTATTATCATTTAAAGTTAAAACGGGTTTAATATTAATTTTTTGTGTATATTTTTGCGTCGTATTACCATCTGGATCTGTTACTTGAACATTATAAGAATATTCGCCAGTGGTTAGTTTGTCCTTTGGAATCGTTACGTTAAATGTACCATCCGTTGCGACATCACCCTTAATAGGTGTTGTATCCTCATTAAGTGTCACACTGGCCGTTGTTCCTTTAGCAAAAGTTCCACCTAAACTAGATTTTACCGTTCCACTAATCGTCGCATCCGTTCCATAATTAATATCAATATCTTTAAGGCCATCAATCGTTAAGGCTGTTTTTGGTGATGCTTTAATCGTATAGCTAATAGGATTAGAATCAATCATTGCATTGCTTCCGATGAATTGACCTGCTGAAACAGTCACTGGTGTATCCACTTCAACTGGCATTACTTCACCGATAAATGAAATATGTGAACTTTGTCCAGGTGTAGATAATTCAGGTATTTGCGCGCCGGATAACCCAGCAGGGTCACTTCCATAGATATTACTAGGAAATTTTCCTGTACCAAAATCGTTAGGTATTTCATACCCAGTCCATTTTATATTATTAGCCGGGTATTTTAAATATCCACCTATGCCTGTCCACGATTGTTTTCCACTATCGTAAGTTACGGTAGTGTTGAATTTTACTTTATCTCCAGCTTTTACTTCTCCATTAGCCGAGACATCCTTGTTATTTTGTGTAATATCCGTCATAGTTTGTACCGCAGTCGCATTAACAAGACCTGGTACAGTTTCAAACATAACTAAGTTATTTTCAAAAGAGTCACCCGTTGACCCTGTAAATCCCCAACGGATTTTACCCGTTGTAGAATTAAATTTCGATTTATCAATTGGAACACTTGCCGTCTGCCCTGTCTGACTTGTATCTTCAGTAGGATCCAAGTCTTCTGTTCCTGAAATTGGTTTTTTATCATCAATCGTATATGTCATTGACCCAGCACTCGCACTCACTGATTTATAATCAATTGTCACATGATGCCATGCCCGATTTGATAAGAACCCATTATAATTAATAAGGCCTAAATGATTTAGTTTAACTGAAGAAGAGATTGTATGATTATCCGTGTATGTTGCCTCAACAGCTGGATACCCACTACCAATATGGTTAGGTGCTAAACTAGGATCTAAATCAAATCCGTTTCCTGAACTATTACCATTATTCAAATGAGTATCAAATTCTAGCGCCCAACTATTTTGAATAGCGCCTCTAGCAGTATTATTGGGGGATCCCGTACCCACTGAATCGTCTCCCCAAACACCTAACGTTTCACCTGCTTTAGTTGCAATAGCAGCATTTCCTTTTGCATCATTTTGAAAAACAAGTGCCATCCCATCCCCAGCAGTATTCGTTTTGCTACCAAAATAAATCCACATAGAAGCTTTACTACTTGTATTAATATCAAATGAATTTTCGTCTGTTGACCAAATTGCTGCTTTTTGATTCTTAGCATCCGTAATTTTAACCATCGTTTTAGCAGCCAGATTAGTCGAATTAGGATCTTTATTGGTATCGGTTAATTCGACCATACCACTAGTTGCTACTACTCCAGCACCAGTACCCGTCTGGAATAAATTTGTCATTAAAATTGCTCGAGGTGCTGATGCTTTTGCAGAATCATAATCCGCATCTGCCTTGATACTTGTTACATTAACTAAAAAGAATAACCCAAAAGTTAGTAGTGTTAATTTTAATTTATTATTAATTTTCATGTTGGCCCCCACCTATTTTCCCCAAAGTTCATCTATAATAACTAATATGATAGCATGATACAGACAAAAAAAAACATCAAAAATAGAGGGTACCCCCACACTTTTTGATGTTATTTAAAAAATAAATGATTTTATTATTAATCTAAATTATCATTCATAAACTTAACGACTTTTTTAGTATATAATTCTGGATCCTTACTGAACGCTTTTCCGTGACCTGCGCCCTTCACAATCCACAATTCCTTCGTACCTGCTGAGGCTTTGTAGTTGTCATAAACCATTGCGCTAGGAACGAAATCATCCTTGTCGCCATGAATGAATAATGTTGGTAATTTATTTTTCTTTAATTGTTTAACAGAGTCAGCTTCTGCAAAAGAGTAGCCCGCACGTAACTGAGTTACCCAACTAGAAGTTGTTATTAATGGTTCTTTTGGTAAATTGAATTGGAGTTTCAATTGATAAGCTAACAAATCTTCAACATTTGTATAACCACAATCTTCAACAATTGCTTTAACTTGAGTTGGTAACTTTTCACCACTCATCATCATGACAGTAGCACCACCCATGCTAACTCCAAACAAGCCAATCTTTTGATCTGTTCCCTTTTCGGCAATTAATTTTTTGGTCCATTTAATGTAATCTAAGCGATCTTTCCATCCGAAACCAATATAATCGCCCTGACTTTTACCTTGGCCTCGATCATCTGGCGCTAAAACGTTATAGCCATTATCATGAAATAATTTTATATATGAAGCCATACTTTCTTTATTTTCCATGTAACCATGTGCCACAACAACTGTTTTTAAAGATTTAGTTGCCGCCGGTACATAGTCAGCAACTAATTTTAAATTTTCACCTGCTGATGTTTCTGTCCAGTTTTCTTTTTTAGTACTGGCCAACCATTTTTTTGCTTCAATTGTTCGCTTTGGTGTTCCTTTTGATGTTCCCGTTAATGTTTTTTCTGTATTTTGAATGGCATAGTGATAGAGATAGAAACTACCCCCTGTAATTGCAACCGCTAATAACACTAAAATACTGACAATCCAAATTATAATTTTCTTTTTCATTCAAAGAAACTCCTTTATCGTTTATGCCATTAACGTATTATAGCATTGTTTATTTTATAATTCACGTTTTAATTTAAAAAAATAACCACATTAGTTGGATAAACTAGTGTGGTTACTAAATAAATAACGGTTTATTTAATTTCTTTAACTTCTTTTAATACGTTTTGCATTACTTTTGCTTTTGTTTGTGCCTTGAAAATTGTTGTTGCTTGTTCTGCAATCTTAGCTTGATCAGCTTTCGAGATTGATGCATCTTTCATCATAGCATTTGTGACAGCTGCTTTAACAAAAGTAGCACCATCCGCAGCAAGTTTAGCTTTTCCTGCCTTTGTATTCATTTTAGCTGCTTCTACTTTAGCAATTTTAGGCATGGCCTTAGCTTGCTTAACCGTTAATGTTGTCCAACTCTTTTTAACGTAGAATGTATGCGTACGTTTTACTAAAGTTTTATCGTTATTAGCGATACCAAACATTAATCGATACCCATTACCTTTATAAGTCCAACGGGTTTCTTTAGTAACTAATTTGTTACTCTTAGCATTTTCAACAATCTTGCTAGTTGTATCGTCTGTCTTAGTTGCCTTTGTTTTCTTTTGTGATGCCGTATTTTTATAAATAACGACTTTTTCAGATCCATCTGTACCGATAGGCTGATATAGTAACATGTCCATCTCTTTAGAACTAGAAGCTAATTGTTCTGTCTTAGTTGTCGTTACTTTTTCCATTCCATAATGTGCACTGTAGTTAGCAACAATTAAGCCACCTGTAAGAATAATACAAAGTGCAAAAATGCCACCTAAAATGTAGCTCAGTACATTATTACGGATGAGGTTCCACGTAAGGAAGAATAAAATAATTGAAAGAATTAATAATAAAATAATCATTATTTATTACCTCCATTTTTTAAAACTTGTTGTTTTGATTTTAAGAAGAATGAAAATCCGAGCCCAACCACACAGAAAACGACTGCGATGATAAAGGCAGCATGATAACCACTTAATGTCGCATCAATAGCTTTTGTTTTGTAATCTAATGGTGCCGATTTAAGCATTGATTTAGCTGGTAATGCAGCTGTTGTTACATTTGTTAGAACGGAAATCATAACCGCTGTTACGATTGAACTTGCGATTTGACGAGCTGTATTATTAACAGCCGTTCCATGACCCATCAAGTTAGCTGGTAATGCATTCATCCCTGATGTTGTTGTTGGCATCATAACCATTGAAATCCCAAACATACGAACTGCATACATAATTGTGATGTATAAAGTTGGCGTATCTTTTGTTAAGAAAACGAATGGAATTGTACCAAGTGTTAATAAGAACATACCACCAGTTGCCAATTTCTTAGCACCATAAATATCGAATAATCGTCCCGTTATCGGACTCATAATCCCCATCATTAAAGCACCAGCCAATAAGGTTAATCCTGACTCAAATGCGCTATCTCCACGTACAATTTGGAGATACATTGGTAGAATCATTTCAACACCGATCATAGCCATGTTAACAATTGAACTTAAAACGGCTGCAATTGTGTATTCTTGGGAAGCAAAAACACGTAATTCCAAGAAAGGATTTTCCATTGTTAATTGACGCCATATGAATAAACCAATAAAAATAACACCCACAACAAGGAAACTAAGTACTGAGGTACTTCCCCAGCCGTTATCTCCAACTGTTGAGAATCCATAAAGTAAGCCACCAAATCCAATTGTTGATAAAATCAATGATAAGACATCAATTTTAGATTTGTGTGTTTTGATGACCGGTTTCATAAACCAGAAAGAAGCCACAAAAACAATTCCTACTAATGGAATAATCATACCAAAAAGATCACGCCATGAAGCATTATCAATAACCCAACCTGAAAGTGTAGGTCCAATTGCAGGAGCTAGTCCGATAACTAAACCGGCAAGTCCCATTGAAGCACCACGTTTTTCGGGTGGGAAAATTGAAAGCATAATCGTTTGTAATAAAGGCATTGTTACCCCAACACCGACTGCTTGAACTAAGCGAGCTGTTAACAATACCCCAAAATTAGGTGCGATAAATGCTAAAACTGTTCCTAATTCAAAGATACCAATAGCACCTATGTATAACCATTTGGTATTTACACGACTACTTAACCATGCACTAACTGGAATTAAAATCCCGTTGACTAACATAAATCCTGTTGTTAACCATTGAACAGTTGACGTTGTTACGTCAAATTCATCCATTAATGTTGGAAATGCAGTTGCTAAAATTGTTTGATTCAAAACCGTACAAAATGTCCCTACTAATAAAATTGCAATTAGCATGGGGCGATTATATGGTTTACCCTTTGCATCTAATCCATCCATACTTAAAACCTTCTTTTTCTTTAATTTATCTTCGAAGACTAATATAAGACTATCTCGCTTTAATGTCAAGTAAGTTGACAAACGTTTTAATATATATATAATCAGTATAGTAAACATCACAATGAGATTGTTAGATAAATTTTTATTTAGGAGGTATATTCGTTTGGCAGATATGGACGATATTGCAAACATTAAAGATTATGCAAAAAGAATGGCCGTTATTATGAAGAATGATACATTTTCAATCGGAATCGGTGAAATTGCCGAAACAACTGGGCTCACTCAGAGTCAAATTCGTTATTGGGAACAAAAAGGCTTTATTGATTCTATTAATACTAATAAAAATCAGAATAGAAAATATTCTTACCATACCTTATCAATTATTCGATTAATTAAATCTTACTTAGACTCTGGATTTACACTTAAAACAGCTGCCGCTAAAGCAAATGCCCATAAAGAAATGGGTAAAATGGTTCGTCAGATATTTACGGATCGTTTCGTTGGCGTGGAAGAAATCGATGGTTTACCCTGTATTAATCTCGGTTTCTTTGATAAAGAAGAAACTCAAACGTTATACATTGTCATTCATGATGACTCAACTGAAATAAAAGTTGTTCCGGTAAAATAAAGAAGCTTTCAATACTTGTTTGTAGACAAGTATTGAAAGCTTCTTTATTATCATATCTATTTTAGACCCATAATCCCCCATGCAATCATGCCAATGAGTGCAAAAATAATCCAGTAATAGCGAGCTAGGAATTCCCACCCATTATTAATCGGTTTATATTGCCACTCACGCCATCTATGATTTTCGTGCCAATCTTTATCTGATTCATCTTCTTCTATAAATCGTTTAATTCTAGTTTTAAACTCTGACGTTTTTTTCACTGGCATCGCCACCAAAAAGTAATATTTCTACAGGGACGTCTAAAATTTTGGCTACCGATTCAATTTTTCCCAAATCAGGTTCAGCTTCTCCTGTTTCCCATTTTGATACAGCTTGTCTTGATACAAACAATTGATTTGCCAATTCTTCTTGTGACATTTTTTTCTCTTTACGTATTTTAACGAGTTGTTCCGCAAATATAATTTTCATCCCTATAACCTTCTTTCCTCTATTTAACATCTCAAATATTAGCATACAGCAAGGGGTGCAACAGGCAACCGCTAGTTGAAAGGGCCGCAACTAAAAATAGCATGCGGCAAATTAAATTTGCAACACACTATTTGTCTAGATTTAGTTTTGTTTTTTAATCAACTAACCGCTCAGGCATCATATCTTTTAAAAATTCAACAGCACCATCGCTAACCATTAATTTTTCCCGATCATTTTTAGCTAAGGTTCTTTTTATAGTTTCTTCTTGTCCATTCAATAACTTTGATGTCCACTTAGGATCAATTAAGAGTGAACGACCAACGGCTACTAAATCAGCGTTAGCCAAAACACCATTAACATCTTCCCGAGTCCGAACATCTCCTACCCCGATTAATGGAACACGACCATTTATCTTTTCTTGGACATAATCCATTCTTGATTTTTCATTGAAATTTATATTTCTCGAAACACTATTATACTTACCTAATGAGATATGTAGATAATCTAATTTTTTATCAGCAAGTTTATCAATCAAAATCATTGAATCTTCCATACTAATACCTGGCTTTTCATATTCTTCAGGCGAAAAGCGGTAACCAACAATAAAATCTTTTACACCTGATTGATCAACACTCTCAATAACACCATCAACTACATCATTAATGAATTTAAATCGCTTATCAAGCGTGCCACCCCAAGCATCATGACGTCTATTTGAGTGTGGTGAAAAAAATTGTTGTAGTAAATACGTATTCGCACCATGCAGTTCAACGCCATCAAATCCCGCTTTAATTGCTCGTTTTGTTGCTGATTTAAAGGATTCAATCAACTCTAAAATTTCAGTTTCTGACAATGCTTTAGGAATTTCTGCGTCTGGTCTTTCTGCCGCAACAGCACTGGCTGAAACTGGTAATTGTCCTCTAAGTACCGTTGAATTTGTCATACGACCCGCATGGAAAATTTGTAAAATAGCTTTAGTCCCATTCTTTTTGATTGCCGATGCCAATCTCGTTAGCCCGGGAATAAACTTATCATCATAGATGGCAAGTGAGCCTTCCCAACCTTTTCCATTTGCTTGGACACTGGTAGCTGCCGTAATAACAGCCCCAACTTCGCCTGAATGTAGTGCATAATAATCTGATTCATCATGTGTAACAACTTCATCATAGTAGCTCATCTTAACGGTCATTGGCGCCATTAAGATTCTATTTTTCAATTCCAATCCCCGCCTGAATCTAAAGGTATCCGTCATCTTTTTTGTCATCGTTATTCTCCCATTCAGTCGTTAGTTTTATTTAAATTAGTCATACCATACTACTCAAAATTATGTTGCTAGATTAAATGATGCGCTCATTGTCTCACTTACAAAGAAATCTCTCAATGATGATAAATCTTAATTTTTTCTATTATTCAAACTCAATTATTATGATTCCTTCATCAGATAGGTATAATAAAATTAAAATACATGCTATTTAAGGAGCAAACCATTATGAAATTCAGACAATTAATTTATACAGTAACTCTTACAACATTAGCTGTCTTGAGTCTAGGATCTGTTGCCTCTGCTGCAACTAATGATTCAAGCTCAGCTTCATCAACATCGGGCACAACAACTGACTGGTCAAATCCAGTTGTCACATTAGGAACAAGTTTAACAGATTCACAAAAATCAGGAACACTTTCAACTTTAACAGCTAGCTTAAACGGTAGTTCTTCATATTCGACATTACCCGTAAATGGCGCAACTTTAGTTAAATATCTCAATAGTTCTGGTGGCTCATTTACATCAACTTCAGGTGTCTGGTCATCTGCTATGGTTCAAAAAACGAGCAGTGGTTCTGGTATCAACGTTGAAATTTTAGACTACAATGGTAAAAATAACATCACCACAATTACAGAAAACCAATATAAAAACGCCGCATTAACAGCTGGTGTAACTGATGCCAATATCTATGTCACTTCTGCTACACCAATAGATGGATCAGGTGCTTTAGCTGGTGTTTATGCAGCCTTCGCTACAAACGGGGACGCTCTAAATACAAAACAAGTCACTGCCGCACAAAATGAAATGTCGACTTTAAGTGACATTACACAAGCCAATAAAAGCAAAGATGGGTATACTGATTCACAATTGAATAACGCTGTAGCCGGTGCTAAAAATGATATGGCTAAAGAAGGTAGTTCTATTACAAATAATCAAATTACTACTATTGTAAATAACCAAATCACAAATAATAACTTAACAAATGTCATTACTGATAATCAAAAACAAGATATTATTGCCGTGTTAATCAAGATTCGTGATTCAGGTGCTTTAGATTCATCAAATTTCAAATCACAAGCAAGTAAAGTTGCAACAAATATTCAAGATGGTGCTAAAGATATTTTCAGCAAATTAGACACAGCTGAAAATCGAAACTTCCTACAAAAAATTTGGGACGCAATTGTTTCATTTTTTAACGCTATCTGGTCAGCTATTAGTTCTTGGATTTCATAAATAAAACTAACCATATAGGTTTTAAGAAGAACTTACAGTTTTAGACTAAAAATCTTACTGTAGGTTTTTTTAGTTAACTAATCAAACGGAGGCATGATACTATCACGAAGAAAAAAATATTAAGTGTCATTTTCATCCTATTAATAGTAAGTGCCGCATGTACCTTTTACGCATTTAAAATAGAGCCTTACCGCGTTGTCGTTAAAAATATTGCTTTAAATAAGGCAGATACTACTAAAAAGAAACTTAAAATTGTGCAAATTAGTGATGTCGAAATAGCAGATGATTATACACCTGAAAATTTCGGAAAAATTGTTAATAAAATCAATCAAGAAAAACCAGATTTGGTCTTATTTACAGGTGATTTATTCAGCAATTACAATCAATACCATCCCGTAACAGCTATTGTTCAAAAACTAAGTGAAATTAAATCAACCTATGGAAAATACGCAGTATATGGAAATAAAGATTACGGTGGCGGTGCAGCCAGAGTTTACACTACTGTAATGAATCAAGGTGGTTTTACTGTCCTTAAAAATAGTTCAACGACTATCAATGTAGGTGGAAATTCATCCATTTGGTTGGGTGGTGTAGATGACTCTCAATTAGGTATCCCCGATGTCCAAACGACAGTAGCTCCTGATAAATCCAATTCAACGTACCATATTTTAATGGCTCATGAACCTAGTTTGTCAAATGGTTCATTTAATACCGTCGATTTAATTTTAAGTGGTCACACACATGGTGGCCAAATTCGTATTCCTTTCACTAATAAAGGATTATTATCTGATCATGACGGAGATGGTGGCTACTCTAGTGGCCTTTATACACTAAAGAACAATACAAAATTATATGTTAATAGTGGTATTGGAACATCTCGAATCTCAGCTCGATTCCTAGTACCTCCACAGATTGCAGTATTTGACTTGTATCTTTAGTAATAGTCATTTTAAGCTACTCATAATTATTGGACAAAAAAAGTGTATCGTCAAAAATTAATTGACGATACACTTTTTTTAAACATTTTTACGTTTGAAAACAAAATAACCTAAAAATAAAAATAGTGCCGTATAAGCTAGATTACCTATAATCAATTCGTTATTCGTTAATTGAGTTAGTTTTTCAAACTCCTGTCCGTCTGCCCACTGATTACTTAAATTCATCATATTAAGTGGATTCCATTTAATCCAATCCCATTTAGCAATAGCTAACATTTGGATTCCTGATAAAATAGATGTTAAGAAATAAAAAACAATACCAGCTGCAATCGAAGCACCTGAACTACTAAAGATACTAGCCAATAATAATACCAAACTTAAAATCAACCAGGTACTAATAAAATTCCCCACTAACGTTGTTATTAAAGACATAACAATCGTTTGGTTATCTATTTTATCTGACAAGGATACCATTGGTAAAAGCACTAATTTAGCTATAATTGAAGCCACGAATATTAAAACATTCAAATAAATCGAATAGATTAATATTGTAAGCCATTTACTAGCTAAAACAGCTCCACGTGAATATTTCCGATAAAGCAAATCCTTAATTGTACCAAACTGTGTTTCCATAGCAATAATAACACTTGCTGACGCAATTAAAATGAAAATAATTAATTGAATAGATCCAAATCCACTTTGTACCATGCTTGCTGGATCGAAAATCGAACTATATATTTTTGTTAAAAGTGCTACCCCAAAAATAAAAACAAGTAATATCGCTGATATAATCGCTGTAGATTTCTTTTTACCTAACTTAAATAATTCTTGTTTAACTAAAGTTAACATTAAGCCTTACCTCCGTCATTACTATCTAATAAATTCAATAGTGATTCTTCCATATCATGTTCTTGATGACGTACATCATTTATTTGAATTTTATTATCGTAGAGCACTTGGATAATATTTGCTAAAGTATCTTGTTCGTCTACCTTTACTTTAACTGTTTGATCAACTGCCAATTCATAATTAGCGGCCTTTAAAAGAACTTTAGCTTGCTCGTTTGACGTCGTCTCTAGTAAAACATATCGCTTACTACTATCACTTAATTCAGTAGTAGACATTGCTTTCATTATTTTACCTTCATTTAAAATAATAAAGTGATCAACAATTTTCTCTAATTCACCTAAAATATGACTTGAAATCAAGAACGCTGTCCCGCGTTTAGATAACTTTAAAACAAGTTCGCGGACATCACGTGTTGCTTGAGGATCTAATCCGTTCATAGGTTCATCTAAAATAATTAATCTTGGTCTATTTAATAAAGCTAATGCAATTCCTAATTTTTGCTTCATTCCTAATGAATATGATTTAGCTTTACGATTAATGTAATCTGTCATATGCAAATCAGCAACAATTTCATCTAATTCTTCTTTGGTATTGATTTCAGAGAATAATTTTAAATGATCATAGCCACTTAAAAATGGATAGATACCAGGATATTCAATTAAGGCACCAACTTCTTCTAACCCTTGATGGCTAGTTGTTGATACAATTTTACCGTCAATTGTTATTTCTCCAGTTTGGTAATTTGATAATCCAAGAATTGATTTCATGATGGTTGTTTTACCAGCGCCATTAGCACCAACAAGCCCAACAATCTCACCTTCTGCGATTGTAAAATTAATACCTTTGAGGACTACCTTTTTACCGAAACTTTTAGTTAAATTGTTTATTGTTAACATTTCTTTCAAATTGAATCCCTCCCAATAATTGCTTTTACATTCCTATAAACAGTAGTTTAGCACAATTCCCTTTTATTACATACTAACAAGTCTGTAAGGTCAAAATGGCTACCTATTCTTAGAGAAATAGGTAGCCATTTTACTTTTATTTTTTATTTTTCGAAAAAATACGTTGCAATTTTTGACTAATATTTTGTGGACGATAAATAACAATATAAGCAACAATGACTGTAATACAGCCGCTTATCAAGCCATATCCTATTTTTTCCCCAATTGTATCATAATTAACTACAGCCATTAAAATAGCTATATAAGCCGTTGTAAAAATGAGTAGTGGTAGTTTTAAATAATCGAATTGTAAATAAGGACTATCCTGTTCTAATGATAATTTGTTGAAATAATGAACTGCCATCACTATCATCAATAACCCAGCAATCAAGTATATAAATCCTAGTACAAGATAATAAGTATTAGACATGTCTTGCGTTTGATCAAAAATGAATCCTTCAAAGTAAGCAAACCATATCAAGGCCGAGCCAGTGAATCCCAACGCAGTGACGACAGATGCTACAACCCGACGAACTAAAACACCTACCACAAGGCCAACACTGTATAGCGCAATCAATTGACTACTATCTAAGAATAAATGTATCATTCTATCTGATATAAAATTTGGATTACTTACTGAGATAGCTACATCAGCAACAAATGTTGTTATAATTGAACCTACAATAAAAGTAAGTAAGGCAGGTAGTAACATTAGACCAATTTTTTTTAAGAAAATGCGTTTTCTAGAAAATGAGCTTGAAAATATAAATTCATTAAATTTAGTTTGCATATCATACATATTAGTAAATATCCCTAATAAGATAGCACCCAGACTAAAAATAACTAGTGCTGTTTTTGCATTTTGAAATGTACCATCATGAATACTTACATCTTTTATTTTAATATTATTTTTTTCATATGTTGCTCTGCTAACTGAACCTATTTTACGATGATCCGCTTTTGCCGAATCTTTTTCACTTTGAACAAACTCTGTATAAGTAAGATTGGCCGCGTCTATTCCCGTAGTGTCAACCGAATTATGTAGTGTAAACCCCATAACAACCACAATAAGTGCAACAAGTGATAAAACAATCCACTTATATCTCTGCCAAATAATCTGATTCAATCTTCTATTAACTGTCACTACTTCCCACCTCCGGTATTTTCTTTAGCCGAAAGACTTGCTCGGAATAAATCTTCCAACGTTAACGGTAATTCTTCGAATAATGCCGGATCTTCAGCTTCAATTTGAGCTTCAATTTCATCTGAATAGTGTTCAAATAAAACAGTGACGACACGACCTTGAATACTCATTGCTCGGCTATTTTCTTTAATGAAAGCTGGAATTTCTTTTGATTTAAACACCAATTGAACTTTTCGTGATTCTGAACGCGTGTCTTCCAAACGATAATCACTCACAATATGTCCATCTTTTAAAACCATTGCGCGATCGATTAATCGATCTAATTCTTCTAAATTATGTGAAGAAATAAGTACACTTCGCTGGTCTTCAGCAACGGCATCAATAATAATTTGGAAAACTTGTTTACGGACAATTACATCTAACCCGTCCAGTGGTTCATCTAAAATAACATATGGTGCACCAGTGGAAAAGGCCAAAATAATATTAAATAATCCTTGCATCCCTTTAGAAAATTGACGATATTTTGTTTGTTTAGGTAGGTTGTATTCTGTGACCCAATTATCATATTTTTGACGATCAAACGTTTGATAAGCGAGTTCATAGAATTCGACAATCTTATCTATTGTGTAGCTGTCTAAAAAATTATTCTGTGTATCTAAATAAAAGAGTTTTTCCTTCAATGATGAATCTTCTTTCATCCATTGATCATCAATTAAAATATCACCTTGATCTGGTATGTATTGGCCTGAAATTGATCTGAATAAGGTTGTTTTACCAACTCCATTACGACCAATTAGACCCACTATTTCCCCTGGGACTAAAGACATATTAATATCATTAAGTATCTCTTTGTCACTAATTTTCTCTGATAAACCTTTAATTTCAAATCCCATTCTTAGTCCTCCTTTTCAAAATACGACTTAACCCAACCCTGAATCTCATCTTCTTGGACACCGAGATAGGTCACTTCTTTAATCGTATCTAACAATGCCTCACGATTTTTTTGGATTTGTCGTTCATCGCGATTGCTCTCATTATTGGCTTTGACATATGTCCCTCGACCTTTAACTGTCACGATTACATCCTGTGATTCTAAAACTTTATACGCTTTACTAACCGTATTTGGATTCATTTCATGAATTTTAGCCATTTCTCTAACTGACGGCAACTTGTCTTCTGTCTGCAAAATTCCTTTAAAAATATCTTCTTTTATACCTGATATCAATTGTTCATAAAACGGTTTACTACTCGTCTTATTAATTTGCAATTATCTCACCTCATCCATGTGTACTATAATACATAGTACACATATTAAATACAACCCTTTTAGACATAAAAAAAGAGATAATAACAAATTGTTATTATCTCTTTCAATTACATTTATTAAACTGTAGCGTTCACAAAGGCTTGGAATAAACCTTCTGGACGTTGTGGTCTTGATAAAAATTCTGGATGGTATTGAGCTGCCACAAAGAATTTATTTTCAGGAATTTCAACAACTTCAACTAAACGATTATCTGGAGATGTTCCAGCAAAAACCAATCCTTTATCAGCAAGTTGTTCACGGTATTCGTTATTAAATTCATAACGATGACGGTGACGTTCTTGGATAACTTCTTGATTATCATAAGCTGCAGCTGCTACCGTTCCTGGTTTTAATTTACATGGATATAAACCAAGACGTTGTGTTCCACCCATATCTTCAACATCTTCTTGATCTGTCATCAAGTCGATAATGTTATGTGGTGTTTCTGGAACAGCTTCAGTTGAATGTGCGCCTTGGAGCCCAACAACGTTACGTGCAAATTCAATACATGCCATTTGCATACCAAGACAAACACCTAAGAATGGAACATTATTTTCACGCGCATATTGAATTGAAAGAATCATCCCTTCAAGTCCACGATTACCGAATCCTCCTGGAACGATGATTCCATCAGCATCTTGCAACGTTTCAACAATATTACTTTCATCTAATTTTTCTGCATCAACCATTGTGATTTTAACATCAGCATCAACAGTGTATCCAGCATGTTTCAATGCTTCGGCAACAGAAATATAAGCATCTGGCAATTTAACATATTTACCAACCAACGCAATATTGATTGTTTTCTTCAAATTTAAAACTTGTGTTTCAAGTTTTTGCCATTCAGTCATATCTGCTTCTGGTGTTGTTAATTTCAAATGATCAACAACGATTTGGTCCATTTTTTGTTTTTGTAACGCTAAAGGAATCGTATATAATGTATCAACATCCATTGATTCAATAACGGCTTCTGGTTCAACATCACAGAAATTAGCTAATTTATTACGCATATCTTGCGAGATATGTTCTTCAGTCCGAACAACCAACATATCTGGTTGAATACCCAATCCGCGTAATTCTTTAACACTATGTTGTGTAGGTTTCGTTTTCATTTCACCTGCAGCTTTTAGGTAAGGAATCAATGTTGTATGAATATAAATAACATTATCTGAACCGACATCAGCTTTCATTTGACGTAATGCTTCAAGGAAAGGCAATGATTCAATATCACCAACAGTTCCACCTATTTCAGTAATTACAACATCAGAATCCGTTGTTGTTCCAGCACGCATAATTTTTTCTTTAATTGTATTTGTAATATGTGGTATAACTTGAACTGTGGCACCCAAATAATCACCACGACGTTCTTTTTGTAAAACTTCTGAATAAATTTTACCAGTCGTTACGTTTGAATATTGATTTAAGTTAATATCAATAAAACGTTCATAATGACCAAGATCTAAATCAGTCTCTGTACCATCATCAGTTACGAAAACTTCCCCATGTTGATAGGGACTCATTGTTCCTGGATCCACATTGATATAAGGATCAAACTTTTGAATAGTAACTTTCAAGCCTCTATTCTTTAATAAACGGCCAAGAGATGCTGCAACAATCCCTTTACCAATTGACGAAACAACGCCACCTGTAACAAATATATATTTGGTCATTATAAATCTCCTTTGGGTTAATTTTTGTGGGGATTCTGTGTTTGTGGCCTGATAGTTATTGTTCATTATGTCTATAAAAAACAACAAGCCCCCTAAGCCGAGTAGAATAATCTAATCAGTGTAGGGAGCTTGTATCAACCGTGCGTTTGTCCTCGCAAGAAATACCTGCGAGGCGCCCAAAAAATATATTACAGGGTTTTGACGAAATCGTCAAGTCCTTTTAATTATTTTCCTCGTCGTCTTCTGCATCTTCATCGGATATTTCAGATAATTGATCTTCAATACCTTCTGGTAATTCTTCTTCATCATCAGAATTACTATCAGCTATTTCATCTAAATCTTTATCATAACCTTTAATTTCTGTATCTTCATCATCATCTTCGTCGTCATCTTCATAAGTTGCATCTAAATCGTCGTCCTCAGGATCATCATCATTGTAATCAATAACGTCATCATCATCAGCGGCATCTGCTAAGAAAGCATTAACTTTCTTACGTTTTTTACGTTTAGGACGATCTTCATCGTCTTCATCTTCTACATGAGCAACAGCTTCATCGATTGAATCGAAGGGATACCATGAACGTAATCCCCATAAGTTCTCTCCAAGTGAAATGAAGCTACCATCAGCATTTAAATCTGTGTAAAATTGTGATAAGCGATCTCTCACTTCTAAATCATTTTTACCAAGATATGTTTGGATTTCATTAGTTAAGTCAGCAAAACCCATGACGTCACCATGTTGCGATAAGATTGCGTGAGCAACCTCGATCATTGATAACTCGTCTTTGTTTTGGCCATCGAATTGTTTAAGCTCCAACTAGCACACGTCCTTTCCAAAAGTCTACTCTTAATCATACATTTTTAT
This sequence comes from Dellaglioa sp. CoH-57-MRSF-16, assembly GCF_056782055.1. The sequence continues at coordinate 64,063 of NZ_JBXAXZ010000005.1, forward strand.
GCCGTAAATTGCAATCGTATATTATAGTCTCCCAACAATTCACCGCTTGTTGTTAAGCGATAATCAATATCAAGTGATCCCGAAATTGGTTGGCTATTTAACTGACTTTTTAATTGCGTTGTTTCAATTTCAATTGGAATACGACCATACGCTGTTTTATAAACCCCATTAATTTTTTTTTGCGCTAAAAAAATTAATTTTGTGCGTATATCATCTGTTTCTCGAGTTAATTGAATTTCACCATCATCTTGCAATTTAAAGGTAACTGGATTTTTTTTACCAGACTCTGCGTCTTCTTCTTTATATCTGATATACATCCCATCGCCTAAACGAACGAGTTGTCCCGTTGTTTCGATGACATAGCGTTCAACTTCGCCTTCTTGTGTTTTAATTGTTTCCAAATGGATCGCAATTTGTTTATCTAACGTGATTGCCATACAACTTAATTCCTCCATTCACCTTATCGTTTCACTGTATTATAACTTAGATTTAAATGAATGTCGTTACCTATAATCATCATTATGTCATGACTAAATTACGAATGTTCGTTATAATAGAAGTATTACGAACTTATTTACTATCTAAATTTTCGAGGAGGGATTCTATTGCTCGAACAATCGCCGTTACTTGCTAGAGAAAAAGTGTTACGTGATCCTATTCACGATTACATTTATGTGCAACATCAAGTTATTTTAGATTTAATTAATACTAAAGAATTCCAACGTTTACGCCGAATTAAACAGCTCGGTACAACTTCATTAACTTTTCATGGAGCGGAACATTCACGTTTCACCCATTCCGTGGGTGTTTATGAAATCACACGTCGAATCTGCGATAATTTCCAACGAAATTATCCAAGCAAAGAAGCTGGCGACGGTTTATGGGACGACTCCGAAAAATTAGTGGCGTTATGCGCTGCTCTTTTACACGATATCGGCCATGGTCCATACTCACATACTTTCGAGCACATTTTCAAAACGGACCACGAAGCTATCACTGCTCAAATTTTAACTGATCCATCAACTGAGATTAATCAAGTTTTAGCAAAAGTTTCTGCTGATTTCCCAGAAAAAGTGGCAAGTGTTATTCAAAAAACGTACCCTAATCCACAAGTTGTCCAATTGATTTCGAGTCAAATAGACGCTGATCGAATGGATTACTTATTACGTGATTCTTACTACACTGGTACAAATTATGGTACATTTGACTTAACTCGGATTTTACGTGTGATGCGTCCTTATAAAGGCGGGATTGCATTTGATATCAATGGGATGCATGCCGTTGAAGATTATATTGTCAGCCGATTCCAAATGTACGTCCAAGTTTATTTCCATCCTATTTCTAGATCAATGGAAGTTATTTTAAGTCATTTATTAAATCGGGCTAAATACCTATACGAAAATAATCGCTTAAGTGCCGAGGATTCACCAAAATTATTGATTCCACTTTTTAAAAATGAATTTTCATTAGATGATTATTTACAATTAGATGACGGTGTTTTAACCACTTACTTCACGGAATGGCGTCAAAATACTGATAATATCTTAAGTGACTTAGCTGTCCGTTTCCTGGATCGCAAACCATTTAAATCAATCAAATTTGATGAAGAGACTGTTGATTTATTACCTACTCTAGAACGTCTTATTGAATCAGCTGGCTTTCAACCTGACTACTATACGGCAGAAAATGACAGTTACGACTTACCTTATGATGCCTATGATCCAACCAAAGATAAGCCGCGCACCCAAATCGAATTAGCTCAAGAAGATGGTTCACTTGTTGAATTATCTAGCGTCAGTGACCTCGTTGCTTCTATTACTGGTAAAGTATCAGGCGACCGTCGTTTCTTCTTCCCAAGAGAATTAGTAAAATCAGAGAACGATTTATTCACTGACATTTATACACAATTTAGAACTTATCTTAATAATGATACTTTAATCAACCCAAAGGAGAATACACAACATGACAATTAAATTAATCGCAATCGATATTGACGGTACTCTCGTTAATGATAAAAAAGAAATCGCCCCAGAAACTATTACTACTATTAAAGCTGCTAAAGCTGCTGGCATCAAAGTTGTCCTTTGTACCGGACGTCCTTTAACAGGCGTTACAAAATACTTAGAAAAACTCGGTTTAACATCAGATGATGATTTTGTTATTACTTTTAACGGTGCTTTAGTTCAAGTTTCAGGCTCTGGTGAAGTTTTAATTCATCATACGTTAGATATTAATGATTACAACATAATCGAAGAAACAAGTCGTGAATTAAACGTCCATGTTCATGCTGAAGATCAAGCATTAATGTATACACCTAATGCTGATATCAGTGAATATTCTGTGGCAGAGTCATTCTTAGTTCAAATGCCTATTCGTTTCCGAAAACCTGAAGAAATGGACAAGAATATCGTCATTTCGAAAATGATGTATATTGATTATCCTGAAGTTATTACACGTGTCGTTAAGGAATTACCCGCAAAAATTACCGATAATTATTACTACGTTCAAAGTGAACCTTACTTTTTAGAACTCCTAAACAAAAATGCCAGCAAGGGAAATGCCGTTATGTCCTTGGCTGATAAATTAGGTTTCACCAAAGACGAGGTTATGGCACTTGGTGATCAAGGTAATGATTTATCAATGATCCAAGCAGCAGGTCTAGGTGTTGCCATGGGTAACGCCATTCAAGAAGTTAAAGATAATGCTCAAGCAGTAACTGCTACTAACGTTGAGTTAGGTGTTGCTAAAGCAATCCAAAAATATGCATTAGCTGATTAAATAAATTAAAAACGGACCTAACTTTGAATAATCAAAGTTAGGTCCGTTTTTTTGGCGAATTATCTTCTAAACAACAATCGCATAAATTCTCTAAAAGATAACTTTGATTGCTTAAATTGTTTATATAATGATCCAGCATTTTCTGCAAATCCACCATCTACAAAGTATGCTCCTACAGCAAAACACAAAACGATGATAATACCCAAAAAAATATTCATGACATCATCTCCCTAGTTTAAATAGTCACTAATACAGCAATCAAAATCAATAATGCACCAACAATAAAACAACTACGCATCAATGGTGATATTTTAAGCGGACGATTTTTTTTACTTCCTACACTTTTAACATCAATTTTACGTTCATTATAATCTTCTTTAGATTCACCTTTATCTCGTCGTTTAAACCAGCCAGCGAATAGTTGTGCTTGGCTCAAAATTAATATAATGCCGACTAGAATTAATATAATGCCAATATAAAAATATACATTAGATAAAGAAAAACTATCCCCTCCAACACGGATCCAGATAATCGCAGTAATGATTGCCAGTACACTTAATAAAAATGTGACATTCCTTTTAGCCTGTTTCATGATAGTTAGTTCCTCGCTCGCTTTTAATTTGTGCTTTGATTATATCATTCAAACCTATTAACTCACAATTTTCAGTTCACTTATCCTATAAAATCCGTTATACTTTAAGATACAGTTAACCAAATTAAAGGAGACTCATCAAACATGTTAAAAGAATTTAGAGATTTTATCACTCGCGGAAATGTGATGGATTTGGCAGTCGCTGTTATTATTGGTGGTGCATTTACAACAATCGTTAAGTCTTTCACAACTAACATCATTGGTCCTATCATTGCACTTGTCGTCGGTAAAGTTGACTTGTCAGGGATCGTTCTCACAATTGGTGATACAACTTTCAAAATCGGACAATTTTTAGACGATGTCATTAACTTTATAATCGTAGCCTTTGTTATCTTTATGTTGCTTAAAGGAATCACAGCACTTAGAAATGCAACAAGTAGATCTAATGATAAGGAAGAAGAATCTTCAGAAACGACATTAACACCTACAGAAGAATATTTAAAAGATATCCGTAACTTACTAGCTGAAAGAGATAGTGACTTACCTCGAGAAGCATCAAAAAAAATTGAAGAAAAAATTGCAAAAGAAGACTAAATAATAATTAATAAAAACTTGATTCTGATTTTTAATCGGAATCAAGTTTTTTTATTTTACTTATATTTTATCTTTTTTACATCACATTTTCTTCACAACTACTTGTTATGATAACTTCATACCTTAATTAATAACTTTTAAATTTTAATTTATTTCCCCGAATAAATTAATTTAACTCATAACTAATTTCTCCCCTGAAATTAATTATCTCTACTCCCTTTTTCCGTCAGTCTCCCCGGACTGACGGTTTTTTTATACCCTTAAAATTAAAGTGTATCGACTATAAAATCATAATATTCAAGCGTTATAATCTGTAGTAATAAATAACAATCTAAGATTATTTTGGTCCCCCTTTTTAACATTACGAGTACTGTCTCTAATTAAATATACGTTTGAAGTCTAAGTTTAATGCCCAACCTAATTGGTTATATTCTCAGATTAGACACAAGACTATTCTGAGAATCGATTAGCTCTATAATAAATTAAAAAGAGAAGTCTCCAGATTGATTTCTGATTACTTCTCTTTTTAATTAGTTTTTATTCTATTTTTTTAACTTTTTTTCTAGTTCTAATATCTTTTTTGTTGTTAATTCATTAAGTTTAGCAGAACTAATTATTACTTTTCGTCTAGCTTTCTTATATTTATATAAACATACACATAAGTAAATGTAGAAAGCAATCCAAATACAAAATAATACTAAAGGCATAACAAGATAAACTAGATCATAACTATTCATTATTTTTCCCTTCTAATCTACTTATTTGTTCTTGTTGCTTCTTTTCCACATCATTAAGTTCGGTAATTTCTTTTTTATATTTCCGCATTTTTAAAATCATAAATACAAGCGTACCAATTAATAAAAATATTAATACTTTTATCTCAAATTCTATCATATTCTTCTCCTTCTATATTATTAAGGAACCTACAAAGACTATGAAAATAGTAACTAAAGTTACCCCAAGTTCTGCCCCAACACTAGTTACTGTACTAGACGTACTAAAAGCCATAGATATTTTGGGTAACTCTCCTGCATAATCAAAGTCAGGCTCTCTAAATTTTTTAATATAATATTATAATCTTGTACCGGATATGGATCACTCCCTATTCAATTAGACTCTTCATAAAGTATCTTAATTCCATAAATTATTTCACCTTTAATTAATTGACTAATTATTCAACCCTTATTCAATCAAAATATTATAGAATAGACTTGATAGGTTACAAACAATTCAAATGAATCTTTAATTTTCATTTACCTTCTGCTAGCCTTAAACAGTCTTATAAGTTATAATTTAACAATTCTTGAGCTAAAAGAACCATAGCAACACTTTCTTAAACTATATTTACTACCTTTTAATATACACTTTATCAATTTTAAAGGGTAGTAGAAAAGTTGTATTTAATAATCAGCTCAAATAGTGCTTTATTCTAAGAAAATCTTTATGTAAAAACTACTAAAATATTATATATCCTATACTTTCACCCCACAAAAAAAGTAATCATATTTTATCCTTTTTACGTCACATTTTCTTCACAACTACTTGTTATGATAACTTCATACCTTAATTAATAACTTTTAAATTTTAATTTATTTCCCCGAATAAATTAATCTAACTCATAACTAATTTCTCCCCTGAAATTAATTATCTCTACTCCCTTTTTCCGTCAGTCTCCCCGGACTGACGGTTTTTTATGTTGAATTTGAATACTTTAAGAATAGTAAAAAACAGCCCTAGCATTACCTGCCGGGACTGTCTAAATTAATTTAATTTACCTAGTGATATTCACTTAAAATCACTTTGATAGATATATTTTATATTAGTACCTGGTTTGGACGAAGTTAAAAACACTAAATTAAAAGAACGATTACCAGAGCCTTTTCTAATAATTGCTTTTAAAGTCTTATGATTTATCCCGACATGCAGCGAAGAATCAGATTCACCTTTTTCATTAAGCATATCAGATTGGGTCACATCATAAGAACTATTCATAACAAATAGCCCTCCGAGTGGAAAGTCACCATCTTTTTTTGATTCAATATCGACATCAATACTGTCATTGTAGTAAGCTTCGTCTGAGTCTTTAGTGACGTGATGCTTGATTTTAGTAAATACAAATTTTTCATTTACTATTTTTTGATGATTAGATGTTACAAACACATTCTTAATTTGACTGTTTTTATATTGTTCGGTTACTGCTGCATGAGCATTCCATAACCATACAGCGCTTGCTAGTAAGCAGATGCCTCCCAAAATAAGTAATCCTCTCTGACTTAGTTTCCACGAATTTTTATTTTTCATTTTAGAATAACTCTACCTTCTGAAATGTGAATGATTTTATCACTCACTTCGTTTAAGAAAACACTATCATGATTAGAAATAAGGATTGTTTTCCCTGCTGCTTTTTGATCGATAATTAACTGACGCAAAAAGTCTTTTCCACTATCGTCTAGTGCATTACTAGGTTCATCTAATATTAAAATAGGTGCATCATTGATTAAACAACAAGCAATTGAGGCCCTTTTCTTCATTCCTAATGAATAGTGTTTAATCGCACGCTTATCATTAGGATCTAGTCCAACATAAGTTACCATTTCGTTCAATTCATTCTTAGTCATTTTATGACTATTTAGTTGATTAATTAAGTCCAAGTTTTTAAGAACTGAAAAATCTTCTAACATACCAATACTATCCATAGAAAAAGCAATGCTGCTTGAAAAAAGTTCATCTACTCTGATATATTTTCCATTAACCCAAACTTCACCTTCAGTAGGCTTTACAAACCCAATAATCGTATTAAATATCATGGATTTCCCAGCACCATTTGGCCCACTGAATCCACAAACGATTCCTTCTTCAATTGATAAATTGATATCTACTAAAATATCTTTTTGCTTAATTCTTTTGGAAATGTTTTTCAACTCTATTATTTTCATTTTTACACTACTTTCTTTAAATAAAATCAATATCTTTAATTTTTATAAGTGAGATAATGATGCAACTCAATATAATCGTTAATAAAATTATAATGTTAACCGAATTATGATTAGGGTTAAATCTAGAGAGCATTGTTGCGTCTATAATGGATATGTGAGAAATATAAACATCTAATATTATGACTGCTAAACTCCCTATTAAGGGTAGTATAAAATCATCTAATAAAAATGACGCTGTTGATAACAATACAAGATAGGTGAAACTAAATATAAATAGATAACTATAGAAAGCTAAATGTGAGATACCAAAACCGTTTATAATCACTATCAAAAAATAAAAAAAACTATTATAAATTCCTAACATCAATAAATTGCTAAATAAATAATTTTTATATCCAATATTATGTAGAATTTTAAAATCTGATTTCCATAGTAACATTTGTGAATTTCCAATAGCTAATGCTGGAGAAATCACAAAGATGAACCAAAATAAAGGAAAAGATTCTCCCTCAGTATCTAACGAAGCACCATATAGTAAGCTCGTCATACCACTCACTTGATCTCTTTTGCACAATATGATCATCATCGTTAGCATAATAAAAATGAGCACCGTACGCCATTTAGAATAATAAATCGTTAAATAAATATTTCTAAAAACTAAGATACTGAAAAACTTCAATTTATAGAGTATTCTTTTTTTGATAAAATCCATCTTTGAAAAACCTCCAAAATAATAAAAAAGAGTAGTATAAAGAATATATTTTGAATTAAATATAACGTGTTAACACTATATCCAAGACTGATTATGCCATGATTAAAAAACAATCTAATCCCTCTTTCGTTCAAAAATATTTCTAATTGATAATAACCATAAATTAAAAATAACGATATAATTTTATTTCCTGTGAGGCAATAAAAGGACGCTATTAAATTATAAAAAACATACATTGCGATAAAATAAATAACCATTGTAACTAGCTGATAGCCATTTATATTATATTTTAAATTATCCTTATTTAAAATTAAAAAAAGGATTCCAGAGATAACAAATGCACAAATATATATGGCATAAAAGTAATTCACTTGTACTCTCAAAAAAGAAAAAGGTTTTCTTATATAATACATAATTGGAAATTTAGAACCCTGAAAGGGTAATAATATCAATATTGGAAAGAAAAGAATCATTATATTTTCAATATTTAAACTATTTTGTAGTCCTCCTTGGACTACGTCAATAAAGGAACTATTCTTTTCATTACCTAAAAATAAATAATATTCAAAAAGAGATAAAATAATTAATAAACAGAACGTAAGAATATCTATTACCCAGTCACGAGACCGTTTAGTTTTTAAATATATTTTAAATAATCGCATTACGTTTTACTCCCATAAAATTAAAAAGATAAGCTACAATGAGAACCAAAAACAAAATCCCCATAATAAATGATAAAGGAGGTAGGCCCTCCGCGGGTCCTCCTACCATAGGAAGCGACAAAGGTGCAGCAAGATAAAAAGGAAATACAGCAGCTAAAACACTTATAAATAAGCACAGTAAAAAACTAAAACTAACCACACTATAAATTGTTTTTACATATAAACTAACACTCGCGGCAACTACAGAAAAAACACCTGCGAACAAACCTGCAAGTAAAATATAAAATAAAATCCCCGTATATGATTGCTGGAAAAGGTCCTTCATAAAATATGTTGAATTCGATGCAAGTCCCAGATTATTATTTAATACAGCATCTAATGGTTGATTAGGGAATAAACACCATGCTACTAATAAATCCAATAATAAAGGTAGTATCCCAATCAAAAATCCTGAAATAAAGCTTAAGCTAAATGAATGAATAGAATAATTAATAATTCCCTTTTTTTGTACATATTGTTTAATAAAACCTGTTTGTTTATCCTCGAAGACAATTAGATTCAAACCAATCACTGAAAATAAAGGTAATAACAAATAAAATAAAGCTGAAAAATCGCTACCAGTACCACCTATACCTATCCATGTTGTAATCACAGTAAAAGTTAAATTAGAACCATCTAGATAAGTCCTATTAGGTAACATATCCATAGACACGTGAACTACTATTAAAGCAAAACCCACTAATATGCCATAAAAATATTGTTTCTTCGCCATACGCGACAGCCAATAAGAATTCATTTTTTTCACACCAATCTTTTATTTTAATATAATGCGTAAGAGAGCACATTATTTCTTCTTATCTATCAGGTTTCCAATTACCATCAGCACTACCATATGCATGAATACTATTTACAATATATGCATTGTTTCCTGTTCCATACCACTCTACTAAATAATTAGTTAATTTTGTCTGTCCTTTAGATTTAATAACATATTTTTTTCCTTTAGAAACAGATACATTTCCTGTACGACCAGCCTTATAAGAGTGTCCCCAAGCTTCCACACGTATTTTTCCCGATATCTTTTTGATGTTTAATTCATACGCAGTTTTACTCCACTTTTGAATTCTATAAGTTTCGTCCCAAGGATCATTCCATCTATTAGCAAGATGAACATAATTCGGATTGTTAGCCTCTACACGATCTGAACTTAAAATTGCTATACCAAAAACACATATTGCAACTAAAATAAATGACATTAATTTTTTCATAAAAACTCCTTAAAATTCTCCCTTACGCATTTAATATTATATATAAATAATTAACTCAAAACAATAATATTCAAGTTAAAAAAGACTTTTATAATTTATATATAATATAAAATTAATGCTAATATTAATAAAAAATCACTTTAATGTTGTTTATCATTCTTAGTAAGATCTATTAAGTCCTAAGATATTCAAGTAAACAGACTGCTTACTACTCTAACGTACTAACTACGAGAAGAACTTTCTTCCTTTTTACGTCACATTTTCTTCACAACTACTTGTTATTATAACTTCATACCTTAATTAATAACTTTTAAATTTTAATTTATTTCCCCGAATAAATTAATCTAACTCATAACTAATTTCTCCCCTGAAATTAATTATCTCTACTCCCTTTTTCCGTCAGTCTCCCTGGACTGACGGTTTTTTTATGTCCTAAATTTGGATACAAAAAAAGTTAGACAACATTAGTTATCTAACTTTCTTAACTTTATTTTTCATTATGGAAACGATTTTTAAATAATGGACTAACTGGTTTGTTTTCATGAATTCTCGTGATTGCATCCCCAATTAATTGACCCACTGAAATTTGAACTAATTTATCAATTTTCTTATCTTCAGGTAACTGAATTGAATCTGTTACGATAAATTGCTTAATAGGTGATTTTGCAATTCTTTCAACAGCTGGACCTGATAAAACCGGATGAGTTGCACTTGCGTACACTTCAGTTGCACCGGCATCCATTAAAGCCTGAGCAGCAAGCGTAATTGTTCCTGCCGTATCAACCATATCATCAATTAAGATACAACGTTTGCCTTCAACGGTACCAATAATGTTCATCACTTCAGCAACGTTAGCTTTAGGACGACGTTTATCAATAATTGCAATAGGTGCTTTCAAGAATTCTGCTAATTTACGAGCACGTGTCACTCCACCATGATCAGGTGAAACGACAACAGAATCTTTATCTAATCCTTCGGTTAAGAAGTAGTCAGCTAATAAAGGTGCACCCATTAAATGATCAACTGGGATATCAAAGAATCCTTGAATTTGAGCAGCATGCAAATCAAGCGCTAAAATTCTTGTTGCACCAGCTTTTTCTAACATGTCAGCAACTAATTTTGCTGTAATTGGTTCCCGTGAACGTGCTTTACGATCTTGACGAGCATAACCATAGTAAGGAATAACGACATTAATTGATTTAGCACTTGCGCGACGCAAAGCATCAATCATAATTAATAATTCCATAATATTGTCATTGACGGGTGCAGATGTTGATTGAACAATGTAAACATGATCTCCACGAATACTTTCTTCAATATTAATTCTGATTTCACCATCACTAAAGCGATCTACAGAGGTTTTACCTAATTTAACACCAACAGCATCAGCAATTTTTTCAGCCAATGGTTTATTCGAGTTCAAAGCAAAAATTTTCAACTTTGGATCAAAATAATGTTCTGACATATGTGCCTCCAGTTATTTAATTTTCCCTACTTAAAATTTTAAATATTAATCAAGTAAATTGCAAGTTAAAATCCGATAAGAATTCGCTTACTAATCAATTTCTGGTGCATGAGCTACTGGTAATTTGTCAAAATAACCTTTTTTATTCACTTGACGACCACGAGCAATACCCATATCGTGTGAATCAATATTATCTGTAATTGTTGATCCGGCAGCGATAAATACATGATCACCAACTTCTAGTGGTGCAACTACATTAGATCCACTACCAATAAATGAATGATCACCAATGTTGGTATGGTGTTTATTAACGCCATCATAATTAACAAAAACGACGCCGCAGCCGACATTAATATCTTTACCTAAAGTGGCATCCCCGACATAAGTCAAATGACCAACTTTAGTACTCTTACCGATAGTTGCATTTTTAATTTCTACAAAATTACCGATATGAGCAGCTTCACCAATATGTGCTTGAGGACGTAAGTGACTGTATGGTCCAATGTTACTCATTGTTTCCATTTCAGAATCTTCAAGATATGATGACGTAACAGTTACCTTATCATGAATAATACTATCAATAATTTCAGAATGAGCACCAATGACACAATCTTCACCAATGACTGTATTACCTTTTAAGTAAACGCCTGGTTCTACAATTGTATCTGAACCAATTTTAACATTATATTCGATGTAAGTCGTCTCAGGATCAACTAAAGTCACACCATTGCGCATATGTTTTTCGTTAATCCGGCGTTGCATAACTTTAGTTGCAGCAGATAAAGCCACACGATCATTTACACCCATTGATTCAGAGAAATCTTTCATGCGGTAAGCTGCGACTATCTTACCTTGTTTTTTAAGAATTTCCATAACGTCAGTTAAGTAATATTCACCTTGTGCATTATCATTTGTTACTTCATGTAAAGCTTCAAATAAAGTTTTATTATCAAAACAGTACACACCTGTGTTAATTTCTTGAACATTAGCTTCTTGAATTGTGGCATCTTTTTGTTCAACAATTTTTTCAACAATCCCAATATCATTACGAATAATTCGACCGTAACCCGTTGGATCTTCTGCTTGTGCTGTTAGAACAGTTGCAGCAGCACCTTTTTCTTTATGATATTCAAATAATTCACCAAATGTTTTGGCAGTAAGTAACGGTGTATCACCATTAGCAATAATGGTCATACCCTCTTTATCTTTTAAGATTTTTTCTGCTTGAAGGACAGCATGACCAGTTCCCAATTGTTCTGCTTGAAGAACATATTCTGAGCGATTGCCTAACGTTTCTTCAACCTGCTCAGCACCATGTCCCACAATAGTAACAACTTCATCCATATTATTTGCTTCAATTTCCGATAAAACGTGGTCAACCATTGGACGCCCAGCAATCGGATGTAACACTTTATATAGTTTAGATTTCATTCTTGTACCTTTACCGGCAGCAAGAATAATGGCATATTTAGCAACTGTCATTAGATAGTCTCCTCCAATTATATTCTAATATTCTACCTTAATAATAGCTTAAACCCGTATGCGTTGCAAGATTTCGAATAAATATGCTTACTTTATTCGAAATTAAAAAACACTTGATTTTAAATTATTATTGGAATTTTCTAAAAAAAACTTAATGTTAAATTTAACATTAAGTTTTCATATAAATTATCTATTAACTTTTTATTTTTTAAATGTTTTTGTTAAATAATTTCCTTCACTAACATGAATGGTTTTGTCTGTATGATTAATTTCATCAACTTTTAACAATGAACTATAATCATCAACAATTCGGTCACCACTAAAGGCGCCCTCAGCGAAAACGGAAATACCGACTAAGTTTGCTTCAAACTCTTCGATTAAACTCTTCATTCCGTTAACTGTGCCGCCACCCTTCATGAAATCATCTACGATTAATACGTTAGCACCACGTTTTAAACTACGCTTTGATAATTCCATTTTTTCAATACGTTCACTCGAGCCAGATACATAGTTAACACTAACGGTTGAACCCTCGGTAATTTTTGAATCGCGACGCACAATAACAAATGGCACATTCAAAAATGTTGAGACACTTTGTGCGATGGGTACACCTTTAGTTGCAACTGTCATAACGGCATCAATTTTTTGGTCTAAGTACTCTGTTGCAATCAAGCGTCCTACTTGACGTAAAACGTCAGGACGGCCAAGTAAATCAGATAGATAGACATAGCCACCAGGTAATAACCGATCTTTTTCTGATAACTCCTCAGTCATTGATTCAATAAATTCACGTGCTTCTGCTTCATCAATAGATGGAATAAAACGTGCACCGCCAGCTGCGCCAGGAATTGTTTCTAGCGTTCCCGTGCCTCGCTCTCTAACTGTACGTTTTACAATCGCAAGATCTTCACTGATTGATGATTTAGCTGATTCATAGCGTTTTGAGAAATACGTCAAAGAAACCAACGTATGTGGTCTTTCTAGCAAATAACGAGTCATATCAATTAATCGATCGCTTCTTCTTGTTTTCATATATATATCAGGCCTTTCTTTTAAACATATCTAGTATTCAAAGTGTGATTTTCATTATAACCCGTTTTACCGAATAATAACAGTAAAATGCCAAAATATAATTATTAACGTTCGGTTTTTAATGATTTTCTAATAAAAAAACAAGCTATTTTTAAAAGTAGCTTGTTGATTGTTAATATTCGGTTTTATTTTTGTTTATTAATTTGAAGTCTAACGGATATAACTTTAATAATACTGCATATAATGAAAATCGTAATGAATAATAGCGTAATCGTTGCGCCAGGCGGTGTATTAAATTGGTAAGATGACATTAATCCGCCAACCATCCCTATTACACCAACTATCACACCAATTATAATAACCAGATTAAAGCTACGACCCAATCGCATTGCAATTGCTGCAGGTAAAATCATAATTGCAGAAACGAGTAGTGCCCCGGCAATTGGCATCATTATAGCAATCGTCACACCTGTAACTGCGTTAAAACTAATTGACATCAATCTAACCGGTAACCCTTCAGCAAAAGCCGTCTCTTCGTCAAAAGTTAAAACATACATTGGCTTTTTGAATAGTAGGAAGAGAACGACAATTAATACAGTTAAAATTGCTAAAATGATAACCTGCGCTGAACTAATCGTCACAATTGAACCAAATAAATATTGCTGTACACTCATTGAACTGGCACCTTGATTTAAACTCATTAAAACTAAGGCAATTGATAGTCCGGCAGACATCATAATGGCAATTGAAACTTCTGAATACGTACGGTATAAATTGCTTAAAAATTCAATTAAAACTGAGGCAATTAAAACCACAATCAGTGTGGTAATTGTTGGATTAATATTAACAAACAATCCTAACGCGACCCCTGCTAACGAAACGTGTGACAATGTATCTGCCAAAAGCGATTGCCTTCTTAAAACTAAGAATAATCCCAATAACGGCGTAATTACTGCCATTAAAAGTGAAGCAATTAAAGCTCGTTGCATGAATCCATCGAGAAACATCTCCATTGTGAGTCCTCCTTTCTAACTAATTTAATGTGACGATCAATATATTCTGAAACATCTTCATGATCATGCGTTATCATCAAGATACCTTTATGATGCGTATGGGCTTCATGTTGTAATAATTCGTAGAAATCGTGACGCGATTGTTCATCCATCCCTGTTGTTGGTTCATCTAAAATAAATAAATCAGGATCTGCTGCAAAAATACGGGCTAAACAAACACGTTGTTTTTGACCACCAGATAATTCACCAATTTTATGATTCTTAAAGTTCCACATATTAACTGTTTCAAGTGCTTTTTTTATATGTTCATGATCATTTTTATTCAGACGTCTTAACCAACGATTTTGTTGGTAACGGCCTGATGCTACTAGTTCATATACTGTTGACGGAAACCCCGCATTAAATGATGAAATCTCTTGTGGGATATATCCGACACGTAATTTTTTATTATCTAAATTAGTTTTAGAAATTTCAGCAGTTCCTTTAGCCGGATGTAATAGGCCAAGTACATTTCTAATTAAAGTTGATTTTGCAGCACCATTTTCACCAGTTAAAATGACAAATTCACCCGAATCAATGTGGAAATTAATATCTTGTAAAACAGGTTCTTCATCGTAATAAAAGGTAAGATCTTTGACTTCAATATATTTCATCTATTCTCCTTATTTAACAACCGTTTTTAACGATTTTAAATTATCTTGCATAACTGAAAGGTATGTTTCTCCATTTTCGATTTGAACTTTTGATAGTCCTTCAATTGGATTCAATCCTTTAACCTTAATATTTGTTTCTTTAGCTAGCATATTCGCAATTTTACTAGAATCATTAGATTCAGTAAAAATGGTATCTACATGATACTTTTTAATATACGTTTGTAGCTCTGCCAAACGTCTTGGACTAGGTTCTTCATCCGAAGAAATACCCGCAACCGCAACTTGCGTTAGTCCATATTGTTTTGCCAAGTAAGCAAATGCAGCATGTTGCGTAACAAATGTTTTATTCTTAGCATTTTTAAATGTCGTTTTATATTCTTGATTTAATTCCGTTAATTTTTTCAAATAAGCATTTGTTCGTTTTACATAATACTTTTCATTTTTAGGATCTTGCTGAATTAATTCATTTGAAATGTTTTTAACCATTTTTTTTGCGTTTTCAGGATTTAACCAAATATGAGGGTCATAATTATTAGTCGATGAAAATGAACTTTCCTCTTCTTTATTAGCTAATTCAGCCTCTTCACTTTTCAATTCTTCGTTCTCATCAATCATTTTAATTGAATGACTAGAATTTAAAATCTGCGTTTGTTTTTCATCAATACTTGATTTCAAACTTTTAACCCACGTTTCCATATTATTACTACTATAGATAAAGATATCTGACCTCGCAATTTTACTAATATCCTTTGCACTAGGTTCGTAATCATGCGGTTCTGTCCCGGCAGGCATCAACATTGTTATATCTGCGTTATCGCCTGCAACTGCCTTAGTAAATTCATACACTGGGTAAAATGTCGTGATAACCTGTAATTTATTAGACTCTTTCTTAGTTGCCCCTTGCCCACACCCGGTCAATACAACAACTAACATCGTGAGTACTATGCTTACTAAAATTAATTTTTTTTGCATGGTTTCTCCCTCATTTTTTCAAATCGTAATCTAAATAGTAATCAATACCATTACCGACAAATATTAGAATATCATTTTAGGTACAGCTACGTCAACTTTTTTAAGTGTCACTACGGTGTTAAGCTGTCATTCGTATAAGTTCATCTTGTTATAATAACTGTATTTAAAGTCGACCTGTCAGCAAGTGAACCGTTTCCAATTTAAAAGTGAACTATATCATTAGAATTAAATATAATTTACTATTAATATCTTGCGCGCAAAAAGACGCAACATCATAACTAACCATTAGTTACGATGTTGCGTCTCATTATTTTATCTGGTAACTCTTATTTTACTCTAGAATATCTTGATATAATTCTAATCCTAGCCTATTCATTCCCGGAATCTGCTTATCTTCAGTTCCCGATTCTGACATCGCCACAACTATAAATGCCTTTTTATCTTTTTCTATAATGGCAGCATCATTTTGAATACCATATTCGTTGTATTCGCCTGTCTTATTATAGACTGTAACACCAGTTGGTAAGGACGATGGTAATTTAGTTAGATTTTTATTTTCTTTTAGTAAATCTAGCATTGCCTGATCCGATTGGTTAGACACTAATTTATGATTATACATTTTTTTAAGAATTTTACCCATATCTGTTACTGACGTTTTATTATCGATTCCTGAATTAAGGGCATCTGTATCCATCATTTTTCTTTTAATTGTTGTATTAATTGCGCCTAATTTTTTAATTTCTGTATTAATTGAAGCAAATCCACCAAGTTTATCAATCACAATATTTGCAGCAGTATTATCACTGTCATCAATCATTTTTTCTAATAATTCTTTATATGACAATCTAGTACCTGCGCTCATATTCTGGATTTCTCCCGTTCCACCGACCTTATCCGATTCTGATAAAACATAGCTATCCTTTAGGTTGATGGTCCCTTCTTTTTCCATAGAATAAGCTGTAATTAAAATAAATAATTTAATCATGCTGGCTGATCCTTGCGCATGATTATTTTCAACTACCGGTGCACTACCATCTGTTAACGAAACGTAGACCGAATTTTTTCCATCAACGTCATCCATATATGTTGCAATATCATTCTTAATTTTAACTTTATTTAGTACTAAACTATTTTCTGAAGATTGCGTTTTTTCCGATGTTTTCTTTTCTTTTGAGCTAGATACTGCAGTAGTTGTTTCCTTCGTCGGTACACTATCTTTGTGCGTTAACTTTCCAGCTATAAGATAACCGCCACCCGCTATAATAACAAGTAAAATAATTCCTAAAACTATTTTCATCGGGTTGTTATTTTTAGCTCGTTTTTCTGTTATTTCATTGTTTACTATTGGCGCTGCTACTTTATTAGTATCTTGCGCTTTCGGATTAAATTTAAAGCCACAATTATTGCAAAATTGATCCTCAACCTTATTTGCTATGTTGCATTGCGGACATGTTTTCATAGGAGCAACATTTTTATTTTCTAACGGTTGCCCACAATTATCACAGTATAATGCATCATTTTCATTCTGAGACCCACATTTCGAACAAATTTTCATATCTTCACCTCGTAATTTTTAGGACTTTAACTTATCCTTCATTACATCCCTATTTTTTCTATATATGTACTCAATATCTGTTACTCATAAACTAACTATCAACACTTATGTTTCCTCCATACCTTTCCCCAAATATGGCTTTTATTCTCCCAAAGACAATCCCCCATTTTCTTGCAAATTAGATTAATCTAACACGCTACATTAAATCATGTCTTAGTTATAAAGTTAACCTATATTAGGTAGTATGTAAATAGAAGGATGCGTTCTTAACTAGTCGCTTAATTAGTCATTATCTCCAATTTTTTAATAAAAAAAAGTGCTATCACAAAGTGACAACACTCTCTTCCAACAATAGCTGTACTAAATCCACTAATCTTTAATTTCTGCACCCAGAGAATCCTTAAAATGTGACAGTGCCCATACATGTCCAGCTTGATTAAAACTAGCTGTCGCCTTTTCATGAATGACAATCTTATAGCCCAAATTATATGCGTCAATTGCGGTATGCAAAACACAAATATCTGTGCAAACACCAATTAAATGCACTGTTTCAATTGACCGAGCTCGTAATCTTAAATCTAAATCCGTTCCCGCAAAAGCACTATATCTCGTTTTATCCATCATATAAACATTTGATTTATCTTTATGCGCCTGATACCAAGGCTCCAACTCACCATAGAATTTACGACCGTTTGTACCTGCAATATTATGTGGTGGAAATAAATTAGTTTCTGGATGAAATGGGTCATTTTCATAATGAATATCAGTTGCTAAAACAACATAATCACCTTTTTGTTCAAACTCATTCATTAATTCTATCACTCGAGCTTCAATCTCTTGAGCAGGTTTTCCCGCCGTTAAGTGTCCATCTGTCGCTACAAAATCATTTGTATAGTCAATTTCAATTAAGGCTTCCACAAGTTGTCCCTCATTTTCAGTTGTATTTAATGCCTTCAACATAACAAATTATGCTAATTATCGCAATAAAATCAACTTAACGGTCTCACTAGGTAGACCTCTTCACAGAAACCTTTTAAACTATTGTAGACGTGCTGTGCTCGACTTTTTTTACGACATATCGCAAATACAGTTGGGCCTGATCCACTCATTTCTGCTGCATCTGCCCCAAATTTTATCATTTTTTCTTTTAAACGTGTAATTTCGGGATGACGTTCAGCTGTAATCGGTTCAAGCGCATTACCTAGATTATCAATTATGGCATCCATATCGTCGTCCTCAATTGCATTCACAACGGCGTTTACATTTGGATGAGTGAGTCGCGTATAATCAATTTGTCTAATAATAGTTGGTGTTGAAACACTAATCTTAGGTTTTGCAACCACTAACCAAACAGGGGGTAAGTCTTTTAAAATAGCAATCTTCTCACCACGACCCGTTACATGAGCCGTTCTACTATAAACGCAGTAAGGCACATCAGAATCAATTTTTAAACCAATTTTTGCCAACTCTGCTAAAGATAAATTGAGTTTCCATAATTGATTCAAAGCACGTAAAACGGCTGCTGCATCTGATGAACCGCCACCTAGCCCAGCAGCAACTGGGATTTGCTTCTTGATATGTATTTGGGCACCTTTTTTAATCTGAAATTTATCCTGTAAAATTTTTGCTGCTTTATAGGCTAAATTTCGGTGATCACACGGTAAAAAACCACTATCAGTTTCCACTGTAATGTCCGTTCGATCGTCTAGCGATTTGATATGTAAGTAGTCTGCTAAATCAACTGATGTCATCACCATTCGCCATTCTTGTTCACCATCTTGATGGTTAAATGGGGTGTCTAAACTCAAGTTGATTTTAGCTGGGGCTTTTTCACGAATCTCCATGTTCTCACCTAATCCTATAAGTCCTTAATTAACTCTAATTATACTAATTATTTCTAAAAATAAAAGCCTAAGTTAAGATGTTCTAAAAACATCCCTACCTAGGCTTTTATACTTATTTTTAATCTTCAAAATCAATTTCAATATTTTTTGTTAATACGTCTGTGTAGCTATATGAAACGCGCTCGAATGAATTCTCATCTTGGTTTAAATCGACTACAAAAATAGCTGGGAATGTTTCGCGTAAAATCCCTTTACGTTCTGTAGTTTTCTTTCTACCGGCTTGAGCAACTACCGTTAAATTTTTTCCGACTTGGGCATCTAGCGTACCTTTGATGCTGGCTAAAGTTTCTGGCATGATGGGCTTCACCTTCTTATGTGAAACATCATACCATAGTTTCACAAGATTTGCAATTATACCACATCGAACATCAGTAGTTCAATAAGAAGTTAATTAAATTTCTCTTCTACTTTGATAAGATTGTTAGATAAAACAATAAATTCATGAATACTTAGTTTTTCAGCACGAATTTGAGCAGAAATTTCTGATGCATCCAATGCTGCTTGTAACGCTTCACGAATTTCTGGTGTTTTACCATAAATTGATTGTAAATTATTCCATAAACTTTTACGTCGATGTTGGAAACTTCCTTTAACTAATTTAAAGAAGACCTTTTCACTAATTGGGCGTTCAACGTCGCCTTCTTTTTGATTCAAAACAATA
The DNA here is from genome assembly GCF_056782055.1 of Dellaglioa sp. CoH-57-MRSF-16. The sequence continues at coordinate 84,342 of NZ_JBXAXZ010000005.1, forward strand.
ATAGCTGAATCAACATTAGGTTGTGGAATAAAGACGGTTCTTGGAACAACGAATGCGACTTCAGCATCCATTTCATATTGAACGGCTACCGTTAGTGATCCATATGTACGACTACCTGGATCAGCTGCAATTCGTTCTGCCACTTCTTTTTGCATCATAACAACGATTTTATCTAATTTAACCGCCGTTTCTAGTAAATGCATGATAATGGGCGTTGTAATGTAATAAGGTAAATTAGCGACTAATTTTAATGGATGCTGTCCATCAAAATGTTCTTCTACTAACGCTGGTAAATTAGCTTTTAAAATATCTTGTTCCACGATATCAACATTATCATATGGACTTAGTGTTTCGCCAAGTACAGGAATCAAATTTTGGTCAATTTCAATTGCTAAAACATGATGTGCACGTCTTGCTAATTGTTCAGTCAATGACCCAATACCAGGTCCGATTTCGATAACGTCATCTTCAGCCGTAATATCTCCGGCGTCCACAATATTCATTAGTACGTTTTTATCTGTTAAAAAATTTTGGCCTAAACTCTTTTTAAAAGTTAAACCATAAGTTTCCATAATTGCTTTAGTTCTAATAGGTGAAGCAATGTCTGGCACATCATTGTTAGCCATGTTTTTCCTCCGTTATTGTCTCGTTAATTTCTTGCAATGCGTCGACGAACTCTTCTGGTGAAATTTGAAATAGTTTCAATCGATTGTATAATTGTTTTCCATTTGTGTAACCAATTTTGAGATACTCACCTAATTTTTCACGCTTAGCTTTGGCATCCGGTCCGGCAATCAATCCTGCCGTTTGTAAATCCTCTAAGCTGATCAATGTTTCGCCATCAGGCATTTCTGTATACAAATGATCTAGCGCTTCACGAATCGCTTCAACTGAAGCATGTTCAACGCCTAAACTCCCTTTATGATCTGGGACAGCTTCACTTTTTTTCAGAAAAGCATGCTGTACATTTGGAACGCGTGCTGAAATAGTTTTACGAATTTTTTCACCAGAAAAATCAGGGTCCGTAAATACAATTACGCCTCGAGTTTCTTGCAACAGTTCAATTTGATCTAACGTTTCGTCACTAATAGCTGAGCCACGTGTTTCAATCGTATCTGCATTAACAGCTAAATGGATACGTTTTGTGTCATCGCGACCTTCAACTACGATTACTTCTCTAATTTTCTGCATATTACCCTATCCTAAATAAGTTTTCGGCATTTTTAAATGTTGCCGCTGCCATATCAATACTTGAACTCTCTCGAATTTTTGCGACAGCTTCCAAGACGTATCTTGTGTATCCTGGTTCATTGCGCTGACCTCTATAAGGTTCTGGCGTTAAATATGGTGCATCTGTTTCAATTAAAATTCGGTTGCTTGGTGTCACTTTAACGGCTTCATGAACTTCTTTAGCACTATTATAAGTCACAATACCACTATAGGATAAATGCATCCCTAAGTCTAAGAATTTCTCTGCCCATTTTGCATCACCATTAAAGCTATGCATAATGCCACCAATATCACGAATATCAGCTTCTTTCAGGATTGTATAAACATCCTCAAAGGCATCTCGATTATGAATAGAAATTGGTAATTTTAACGCCTTCGCAATCTCAACCTGACGTTTGAAAACTTTTTTCTGCGTTTCAATTGGAGACGTATCCCAATGGTAATCTAGGCCCATTTCACCCATTGCGACAACTTTTGGCGACTGTAATTGTTCTATCAAAACTTCTTCAGTCTCCGGTGTGTAGGTTTTTGCCTCTTCTGGATGCCAACCAATTATAGAATATAAATTAGGATAGCTTTTTGATAGTTCTAGTGATTTCAAAATGCTTGGTTGATCAAATCCAACAATTGCCATTTTAGTCACGTCAAATGCTTTTGCACGCTCAATAACTTCAGGAATTTCCGTTGTAAATTCATCAGAATTAATATGTGTATGTGTGTCAAATATTTCCAAGGGATACCTCTCCTTTCTAGCAGTAAAATGAAGAAGGACTAGAGCAAAACCAAGTTTTGTTTCCAGTCCTTACTTTATTTAGCCTACAATTGCGCCATTTTTAATATCTTCATCAACGGTAATTAATTTCAATTTACCATCGTATTCTACAGATAGAATCATTCCTTGGCTAATTTCGCCTTTCATCTTACGCGGTTTTAAGTTCGCAACAATCACAACTTTTTTTCCTAATAAGACATCTGTTTCAGGATAAAACTCTGCTACACCAGACAAGATTTGACGATGATCAGGATCACCAGCATCTAATCTAAATTTCAATAGTTTATCAGCATTTTGTACTTTTTCAACTTGAATAATTTCAGCAACTTTTAATTCATTTGGCTCAAATTGATCAAATGTCGTTTGAGGTAATGTTAAGTTTAGAGCCACATTTTCTGGATTCCAATCTAAAGAATCCTCTGTATCATTAACTGCCATTGCTTTACGCCCTTTCTTCTTATCTGAAACTGTCATTTGATCTTTAATATAGGCAATCTCTTCTTCAACATCTAAGCGTGGGAAAATAGGCGTTCCTTTTTCAACAACGACGCTGTCCATTGGGAAATCAGAGTAGTTTAATTCTTCAATAGCCATATCTGCCGTGTCTAAACCTAATTGTTCAAAAATTTCTTTAGGTGCATGCGTCATAATAGGTTGGATTAAGACAGCAATCACACGTAAACTAGCTGCTAAATGTACCATAACACTATCAAGTTCAGCTTTACGTGCTTCATCTTTAGCTAAAACCCATGGTTGTGTTTCATCAATATATTTATTTGTTCTAGCAACTAATTTCCAGATAGCATTTAATCCATCTGAGAATTCCATTTTATCCATTAATTCAGTATATTCCGTAATTGTATCTTCAGCTGTTTGACCTAAGTCTCCATCAAATTCAGTTACGTTACCCTTTAATGCTGGAATTTTACCACCATCGTATTTGTTAATCATCGCAACAGTTCTATTTAATAAGTTCCCTAAATCATTAGCTAAATCAAAATTAACACGTGAAACAAAGTCTTCTGGTGTGAAGACACCATCATTACCAAATGGTACAGCGCGCATTAAGTAGTAACGGAGTGCATCCAATCCATAGCGTTCTACTAACATTTCTGGATAGATAACGTTACCTTTTGATTTAGACATTTTACCGTCTTTCATTAACAACCAACCATGACCAAAAATTTGTTTTGGTAAAGGTAAATCGAGCGCCATCAAAATAATTGGCCAGTAAATCGTATGGAAACGCACGATTTCTTTACCAACCATTTGAACATCTGCAGGCCAATATTTATCAAATAGTTCAGTATCATCTGAACCATAACCCAAGGCTGTAATATAATTTGCTAAAGCGTCAATCCAAACATAAACAACATGTTTAGGGTTACTTTTAACTTTTACGCCCCAGTTAAATGTCGTTCTAGATACAGCAAGATCTTCCAAACCAGGTTTAATGAAATTATTTATCATTTCATTTTTACGTGATTCTGGTTGAATAAAATCAGGATGATCTTCATAATATTTTAGTAAACGATCTGCATATTTACTCATTTTAAAGAAATATGATTCTTCTTTAACTAATGAAACTTCGTGACCACTTGGCGCTTTACCACCAACCATTTTACCGTCATCATCACGGAAAACTTCAGCCAACTGTGATTCTGTAAAGAATTCTTCATCAGAAACAGAGTACCAGCCTTCGTATTCTCCTAAATAAATATCGCCTTGTTTAAGTAATTTATCGAAGATATATTGCACAGCTTTTTCATGTTGATCATCTGTTGTTCGAATAAATTTATCATTTGTAATTTCAAGGGTTTTCCATAATTCTTTAATATCACTAGCCATACCGTCGACATAAGCTTGTGGTGTTGTCCCTAATTCTTCAGCTTTTTGTTCGATTTTCAAACCATGTTCATCTGTTCCCGTTAAGAAGAAAACATCATATCCTTTTTGGCGTTTGTAACGTGCTAAGACGTCACACGCAATTGTTGTGTATGAATTTCCAATATGTAATTTACCAGATGGATAATAAATTGGTGTTGTTAAATAAAATGTGGGTTTTTCTGTCATTTTTTAAGACCCTTTCCGTATCGTATTTCATGTGTTTTTTAACATTCGTTCTGTATAAACTCCTTAACAGTATATCATAGTTTTCAGCCGATTTTAAGCAATAAAAAGAGACAGTCCGTGAGTTTAACATAGACTATCTCTTTTAAAATTAGCGTGCATATTTTTGAAATTGACGAATAATCATAATTTCTTTTTCAGATAGCTGTCCATCTAAAATGGTAATTAAAATCCGCCCAACCCGTCTTGGATCTTGTTTCAGTGCCGTGATACTAAACGTTATCGCCGCAACCATCAACGTTAGTAGTAACCCTTCACCTTTTGTGAAAACTGTTCCAAATAACGTTATTGGATTTCCACCAAAAAAACTAGAAAAACCAAAGTAAAACAGAATGAAGTCAAAAAACCGCTGAAAATAAGTTAGCCATTGTAATCTAGTCTTTAGATTATTTAATCGAGTAAAAATTTCACTGTGTTCAATCATTTTACAACAGTCCTTCACTATAATTTAATTTTAAAATCAACTAATTGTGAACCATTAAAATTTGTCAAATATCGATGAAATTCATCCTTTAAAATATAGGGTAACACAGGAACTAAATCAGGTGTTAGTCCGACGTTTTGCTTATTCAAAGCCCATTCAACTGGAAAGTCTGCTAAAATACCTTCTCGTGTTCTTTGTGGATATTGTTTTCCAAATGGTTGTTGTAAAGAGATATGAAATAACGCTATTGTAGCTTGATATTCGTCGTCCACTGACCATTCAAGATAACCCGTTGGTCTACATTGAGAATCGGTAATTTTGATTCCTGTTTCCTCATATAATTCACGAAGCATCCCTGCAAGTTCAGATTCTTGTGGTTCACGTTTACCACCAATTCCATTCCAAAGACCAACATATGGTTTTTTCAAACGATTTAATAATAAAATGTTGTTTCCAGCTGTGATAACAGCTAGATTATATTTTGCTAAATCAATCATTATTCAGCAGTTCTAACTATAAAGCGCATCTTAATTGTTTGCATTAATTCTAACACTGTCATATCGTACGTACGTAAAATAACCTCTTTTGAATCCGCATTTCTAGGTACTGTAATAACAAATGCATTTTGTTGATCATTCTTTTGAATACCAACATAAGCTGACGCAAAATTAACATTACTTTTAAATTCAGAATGCATAATATCAAACAATTGACGTACTTCTAATTTTAATTGACGTTCACTGAAAACTGGTGTTAACGTTGCAAACGTATTTAAGTACATTTTTGGTAATTTCCACGCTTCAAGTTGTGCATCGAAGGCTTTAAATAAGGCAACCGTTGCTCGGCGAGCTTCAAAAGGTGCACGTAAGTCATTAGATGTTAAGATTTCCAATAATTTAAGTGCAGCATCTGTTGCGATAGGGTAAAATTCTAAGAATTTTTCAGTAATTTGTTCCATATCTTCATTTTGAAAGAACACCAAAGCATCTAAAAGTGTGATTAATCGGTACATTCCCCATTCATCTGGGCCGCTACCTTCTTTAGGTTCAGCAGTCACTGTTGCCAAGATTCCTTGATAGAATAATTCTCTAATATTATCATCAATAAACCCATTTTCTTCTTGTAATCTAAAAATAGTCCCATGTAAAACCGTATCATAAAGTTGAACAGCCGTCGCATTGATTTTATCGTCGATATTAAAATCATCCGTTGTCATTTTTAACATTAATTCAGGTGCCTGATTAAGTTGCAAGAAAAAATGGAATAGTTCATGCGAAATCAAGTAATCAGGTGCTGTAATATCAGTCACATTAATAATGAAATTTCCATCTTCTAACCGAGATTCTACTTGTTGATGCTTAATAAACCCAACTTTTTCGCCACCATATTGAATTTTAATTTCTCCATCAAATTGTTCTTTAATTGTAGTAATTAAATTTTGTGTATTTTGGTGTAATGTAATCTCAACCATTTAATTATCCCCTTTTTTTCTTAATTCATTTAGTTTTTTTGTTGCAACCTCTGTATCTGGTCGATTCTCATTTTTTAATAACTCAGTTAATTGTGCCACTTCTTCGTCTACAGCGCCAACTTTAACTGCCAGTGATTTTAGTTGAAGACCCATATGTCCCTTTTGAATACCCTCAGAAACAAGTGCTTTAAGTGCCGCTAAATTTTGAGCTAACCCAACACTTGCAACCAAACTAGCAAGCTCTTTTGCTGATCGAATACCCATCATTTTTTTATTAATTTGAACCATTGGGACAATATCAATCGAACCCCCAACAACTCCTATGGGCATTGGTAATTTAATTATGCCAACTAAATTATCACTGACTATCGACCATTTCGTCAAGCCACGATACTGGCCATCTTGGCTAGCATAAGCATGAGCACCTGCTTCAACGGCACGCCAATCGTTTCCCGAAGCAATGAGAACCGCATCAATCCCATTCATAATACCTTTATTATGTGTGACGGCACGATATGGGTCAAGTTGAGCCACTCGACTTGCTGAGACAATTTTCTTAGCTATGTGTTCACCACTAATTTCTGCAGAATCTAACAACGTAAAAGGAATTGAGCAGCTTGATTCAACTAATGAATCTGTTGCGTAGTTGGATAGAATACTCATAAGGACGTCTTGTTTAAACTGTGTTTGCAGCGTTTCACCAACTGCCTCCATCATTGTATTTACACTATTAGCGCCCATTGCTTCTTGAACATCTACTGCTAAATCTACCGAAATTAGATCAGCTGCTAGTTTTCGAACTCTGACCCAACGTGCGCCACCGCCTCGTTTTACAAGTGAAGGACGAGCAGCATTCGCTATTTTAATTAAATTCAATTGTTGTTCATTAATTTGGTTGATAACGTTATCCGCATCATCAATATTTTCTAAAATAACTTGACCTATCATTAAGCGTGATTTAATTTTTGTTGTAAATCCACCCGCAGATGCAATTATTTTTGCCCCATTATTATTTGCCGCAATTACAGAAGGTTCTTCAGTTACCATTGGGACCGTCATCTTTTTTCCATCAACTAAATAATTAAACGCAATACCTTCTGGCAAGGTAAAATCTGCTATATAATTTTCAGTCATCTGATCCCCTAATTCATGATTAAGAGCATGCGTTTCTATTTCTAATTTTTCATCATCTGAAATAAGATTGTCATTTAATAAGGTTATTAATCTATCATGCCATTTTTTTTGATAAAATTTTATAAATTTTGTCATTACCTTAGTCCTTTTTGTTGTTTTTACTTTTAGTAAGAGAAATAATTGGTTTCTTAGCTTATTTTACGCTATTATAGATAGATAATATATTACTTTTAAAAAAAGGGGCGTACTAAAATGAAAAAAATATTAAGTCTTGCCAGTGTGTTATTGATTGCTCTTGCTTTAACCGCCTGCGGTAAATCGAAAGATACAGCATCCGATGTAACACAAACAAAGGGTACATTAACAATCGGATTAGAAGGTACTTACCGCCCTTATAGTTACCACGATAGTAACAATAAATTAACTGGTTTCGAAGTTGATCTTGGTAAACAATTAGCTAAAAAAATGGATTTAACGCCTAAATTTATCGAATCAAAATGGGATTCATTAGTTGCAGGATTAGATGCTAACAAATACGACGTTGTTTTAAACAACGTTGGTGTTACAAAAGAACGTCAAGATAAATACAACTTTACATCACCTTATATTTATTCAAAATCAATTTTAGTCGTCAAAAATAATAACTCTTCTATTAAAACGATTAAAGATATTAAGGGTAAAAAGATGGCACAAACGGTTACAAGTGAAAATGGAGCCGATGCTGAACGCCTTGGTGCTGATGTTGTCTCAACAGATGATTTTGCAAATACAATCAGTTTAATCCTAGATGGTCGGGCTGATGGTACCATTAACAGTAACGATGCTGTCTATTCATACTTAAAAGAAAAACCTGATACGAACATTAAAACAATTTCAACAGGTTCTGAAATTCCAGCATTAAAAGTTGCTGGCTTAATCCAACAGGACAACCCAAAATTACAAAAAGAATTAAACAAAGCACTTAAAGAATTACGTGCTGATGGCTCATTATCAAAACTATCAAAAAAATATTTTGGTAGCGACATCACAAATAAATAATTCCAAAAGGACTGGTGCAAAATCCATTTTGTCATCAGTCTTTTTTTATTAATAATAGATTAAGAGAGGTTCCGCGTTTATGAAACTTGTTATTGATTCACTCCCAACCATTTTAGAAGCTGGAATTCGCTACACTATCCCTTTGACGATAATTTCATTCGTTATCGGGATCATCATCGCAATTATCACCGCACTAGTTCGAATATCAGATATAAAAAAAGGCAGTACCTTCACCCAAATTTTAAAAGGGATTGGTAAAGCATTCTTTTCATTCTATGTTTGGATTTTCAGAGGAACGCCTTTGATTGTGCAATTATTTATCCTATTTTATGGACTACCTAGATTACCAGCACCTTATACAGTTGAATTCGGCGCATTCAGTGCCGCTGTTATTGTTTTTTCATTAAACGTTGGTGCTTATGCATCGGAAACAATTCGTGCAGCTATTCTATCAATTTCAAAAGGTCAGTGGGAAGCTGGTTACGCCATTGGTATGACACACACAACCGTGTTATTTCGCGTTATTTTACCACAAGCAGCACGGGTCTCACTTCCACCTTTATCAAATAGTTTCATTGGTTTAATAAAGGATACGTCATTAGCCTTCTCAATCACGATTGTCGAAATGTTTTCCGTTGGTCAACAAATTGCGGCAAGAACTTATGAACCTATGACCTTATACTGTGAAGTAGCGGTCGTTTATCTAGTCTTTTGCTCAATTTTAAACGTTGGTCAATATTATCTAGAAAAAAGAACATCGCGTTACATTAAAAATAACTAGGAGGTCTTAACTTTGATTAAATTTGAAAATGTTAATAAATACTTCGACCAACATAAAGTCTTAAAATCGTTGTCATTTGAATTACCAGAAAACGAAACAACCGTCATCGTTGGTCCTTCTGGTTCCGGTAAATCAACCTTATTACGCTCATTTAATTTATTAGAACAACCCGAAGAAGGTCTCTACTCATTAGATGATAAAAAGATCGACTTTACCCAACCAATCAGTGAAAAAACAATTTTGGAAGTTCGTCGTGAAACAGGTATGGTTTTCCAAGACTATAACTTATTTCCTCATTTAACTGTTTTGAAAAATGTTATGGAAGGACCCCTTCACGTTTTAAAGGAACAAAAATTAATTGTTGCACAACGCGCTGAAGAACTTTTAGAATTAGTCGGTCTTTCAGATCGTGCTAATTACTATCCAAGCCAGTTATCTGGTGGTCAACAACAACGTGTAGCTATTGCTAGAGCAATGGCAATGAATCCTAAATATTTATTATTTGATGAACCAACTTCTGCACTAGATCCTGAATTAGAAGCAGAGGTTTTAAGAGTTCTACTTAAGTTGGATATAGAAAAAAAATCAATGGTTATCGTTACTCATAATATGGCCTTTGCAAAAGCTGTTGCCAATAATATCATTTTTCTAGAAGATGGCAATATCTTATTTAATGGTTCACCAGACGAATTTTTCAATCACCCTACAGAACGCATTCAAAAATTTTTATCAGCAATGACATTCGAAGATATTTTACCAAAATAAAAAGACATCAATTTTTGATGTCTTTTTATTTACCTAATTTAGTTGTTAAATAACCTTCTCGGACACCACTTTCAGAAAAAATGACACCAACAGAATTTAAATATTGTCCCAGAACAACAACTGGTGCAATTCCACCTACAATAATATCCGCACGGTTAGAAGCTATACCACTGACTTGTGCACGCTTTTTAGTCGTCAAGCCTACCAAGTCCTCAAAAGTTAATGAAACTGCCTTACGTGACAATTGATAGCCATTAATTGCCTCCGTATTAATTAGCTTCTGTTTTTTGCGGTTTAAACGTCCAATAATTCGATTTGAGCCGCCAAGTAGTACGAGGGGCAACTCCATTGCTTCCTTCAACCACTCCAACTTTTGAAAAGCGGTCACCAAGTACTCCATTAACTGAAATAATTCTTTACTCGTAATCTGTTCATTTTTTAAATATTTTTCGGATAAAGTCACTGCACCAAATGGCAAACTCACAAGATGTACCACTTTTCGATTAACCACATGGATTAATTCACTGCTTGCGCCACCTGTATCCAAAATCAAGCAATCATGAATTGGTAAGGCTTCCATTACACCCATATAATCGTAATAAGCTTCATCATCCCCACTTAAAACTTCAATATCAGCACCAACTGCCTCTTTAATTCGACGTAAAAATTCTTTTTGATTTCGAGCCATTCGTACAGCTGCAGTGGCAATTCCATGTACAGCAACCGGTCCATAAATATCATATTGTTTTTTAAAACTAACTAAGGCTTCAATTGTCCTAGCCATCGCATGTTCCTGTAACACTCGGGATTTCCCCATCCCTTCAGATAATCGTGTTTCCGATTTTAAACGCTTAATTTCTTTAAATTGTCCATTATCAAGTTGTTCGTTAATTGATAATCGAACCGAATTTGAACCCAAATCCAATAAAACAAACTTTTCCATTATTACTCACCTCATACTAAATCAAAGAAACGTTTCACAACCGAACTAGTTAAAATAATTAATTCCAATCGCATCTCTAACTTCGTTCAATGTTTGGTTTGCAACAGCATTAGCTTTATCACTACCCGCTTTTAACATTGCATAAATGGCTTCAGGATCTTTAGCTAATTCAGCTCGTCGTTCACGAATTGGAGCTAACTCAGCTTCAAGTACTTCATTTAAATAACGTTTAATTTTAACATCGCCTAAGCCACCTGCTTGATACTGGGCCTTAAGTTCGGCAACTTTTTCAGTATCTTTATCAAAGATATCAAGATAAGTAAATACCATGTTACCCTCAACTTTACCTGGATCTTCAACATGAATATGATCTGGATCTGTATACATTGACATTACTTTCTTCTTCAATGTCTCCGCATCATCGGCAAGGAAAATCCCGTTTCCTAGTGACTTACTCATTTTTGCATTACCATCTAATCCAGGTAAACGTCCTTGCCCTTTTGGAGGGAAGACACCTTCTGGTTCAACAAGAATATCTTGTTGATAAATTGTATTAAAACTTCTAACGATTTCGCGTGTTTGTTCAATCATTGGTTCTTGATCATCGCCAACAGGTACAACTGTTGCTTTAAATGCTGTAATATCTGCAGCCTGGCTAACCGGATAAACAAAAAATCCGGCAGGAATACTGCGTTCAAAATTCTTTTGTTGAATTTCAGCTTTAACTGTAGGATTACGTTCCAAGCGAGAAACAGTTACCAAATTCAAGTAATAACTTGTTAGTTCCGTTAATGCAGGAATTTGAGATTGAACAAAAATAGTTGATTTGTTTGGATCAATACCAACCGCTAGATAATCTAACGCTACTTGAATTAAACTATTTTTAATTTTTTCCGGATCACGTGCGTTATCTGTCAAAGCTTGTTGATCAGCAATCATGATGAATATCTCATAATCACCAGAATTTTGCATTTCAACACGATTCTTTAATGAACCGATGTAGTGCCCGATATGTAGTTTCCCCGTAGGTCGATCCCCTGATAAGACTACTTTTTTTGTCATATTTACGCTCCCTTTCTATCTATAAAAAAAGTCCTATTGTTAGTAAATAACAATAGGACGACTGTCTCGTGGTACCACCTAAATTGCAGAATAAAATTCTGCCACTTACCGATAAGGAGGTTACCCAAAATTCTCATATATCCAATTCAGTCCGCCACCATACCTTCCAGCAAAATCAGTATGTCCCTGTTCTAGTTGGCGTTCCTACTTCGCAATAATCAATGAATTATCTATTAGTGTAAGTGTAGCGTGTTCAACAGAAAAAATCAAATAATATTAAATACTAGACGAATATTTCAAAAACCTTTAAACTAGGTCAATAGTACAAAGGGGGCATTAAGATGTCAGAAGAAGAAATCGAACAAAATAGAGTTGATTCAATTATTACTGAAATTAATCACCAATCTATTAAAACAGCCGAACTATGTGAAAAAGCACATAAAGAAACCTCATCAGTTGAAAAAAACTATGTAGATAATGCCAAAATCAATACTTTTGAAGTTGATGATAGAATTGAAACGAATGCCGAAGTGCAACAACAGAAACAATTGGTCGCCACGACTATCCAAACTGAAGAAATATTAGAAAAACAGGTTCATACTTTAAAACAATTAGGCGATTCACCTTATTTTGGACGTATCGACATCCAAGACGATGGCGATCCAGAACAGGAACAACTCTATATTGGTCTAGCCTCTCTAGTAGATGATCATCAAAATTTTCTAATACATGACTGGCGTGCACCTATTTCAAGTATTTATTATAACGGCGCATTGGGTCATATTTCTTATAAGACACCACAAGGAACTCAAATGACAGAATTATCCAAAAAACGTCAATTTCAAATTAAAGAAGGTAAAATCCTATCGATGTTTGATACCAATGAAACAATTGGCGATGAATTATTGCAACAAGTTTTAGGCGAACAAAGTGACACACAGATGAAAAATATTGTTTCTACAATTCAACAAGAACAAAACACAATTATTCGAGATACAACAAGTGACTTATTAGTTGTCCAGGGGGTTGCCGGAAGTGGGAAAACATCCGCTATTCTACAACGTATTGCATTTCTACTCTATCACTCAAGAACATCACTAAATGCGGATCAAATTATATTATTTTCTCCAAATCTACTTTTCAGTCACTATATTTCCGATGTACTACCTAGCCTGGGCGAAAAGAACATGAGACAAGTCACGTTAGCCGAATTCTTCTCTAATCGTTTTCAAGGATTAAAGGTTGAAACCTTATTTGAAAATTATGAGTCAAACAATAAACATGCTTCATCTGATTTAAGAGGTAATGCACTTTTAAAAAAAACAATTGAAAATTACTTAAATGCAGTAGATTCATCTGAATTAGCCTTCACAGATATCATTTATGAAGGTATCCCGTTCTTTAAAAAAGAAGAAATCGCTAATATATTTACACATCTACCACATAATATGTTGTCATCAGATAAATTTACCGCAACAAAAAATACACTAACAAAACGATTAAAAACTAGAATTGCCGAAATGGCAGAATCTGATTGGATGCGTGAAGAAATTGATTCGTTATCTGATTCTCAATATGAAACATATTTAAGTGATTATGAACGCGATGAATTTGATAGTATTGATAAAGAAATATCATATATTGGTACCATTATATTAAAAGATCGCTTTAATATTGTATATGATGCGATTTACAATAATTATTTTATTGATATTTATGAGCAATATGCTAAATTCCTTGAAATTACAATTTCAATAGAAGAAAAAAAATCATTCCAATCAAACTTAGAGCTTCATAAAATCACGTTATTAGATGCCACACCACTACTATTGCTACGAGACTTACTAACGGGTGATGGTCAAAATAGAAATATCGAACATCTTTTTATTGATGAAATTCAAGATTACTCTCCGCTGCAACTCTTATATTTAAAAAATTGTTTTCCTAACGCTAAATTAACACTTTTAGGAGATAGTGAGCAAGCTTTATTCTATGATTTAATCTTACCAGCTAAATTTTTAGAAAATTTAAATCATATTTTACAAGTTAAAAAAACTAATTTAATTATTTTAAATAAAAGTTACCGATCAACATTTGAAATTACTAATTTTGCAAAATCATTGCTACCAGACGGAAATAGCATTGAATCATTCACACGTCATGGCGAATTACCTAAAATATACTTTAGTAAAACCCGGGCTTCTGCACTAGCATCTTTAATAGCCCTAATTAAAAATGGTGATACTAATAACCAACCAGTAACTATCATCACTAAAAATTTGGCTGAATGTAAATTACTATATAGTGAACTCAGATCATTAGTAAAATTAACAATGGTTACAGATGGCGACAGAAAAATTCCAGAAGAAACAATAATATTACCTATTTATTTAGCTAAAGGCTTGGAATTTGATTCTGTTATTGCTTTTGATATTTCAAAAAAAAATTATATTTCAAAAAATGATCTTGGTACCCTTTATACTCTTTGTTCACGAGCAATGCATACCTTAACTATCTTTTCCATTGAGTCACTATCTCCGTTGCTTACGAATTCCATAAATAATTCTAGTGTTTTGATTGTTTAAATTTAGGTTGATTTATTTTTAATATTACTATAGACTTTTATAGTAATGCCGCTTTAGCTCAGTAGGTAGAGTATCACCATGGTAAGGTGGGGGTCACCGGTTCAAATCCGGTAAGCGGCTTTTTATTTTACAATCGCATAAAAAAAGGACATTAACAATTATGTTAATGTCCTTTTTTTATTTATTATTAGCATGGCAACGTCCTACCCTCGCAGGGGGCGACCCCCAACTACTCTTGGCGCTAAGAAGCTTAACTTCTGTGTTCG